>JBAWAI010000032.1:0-4015 GCA_049589215.1 Terriglobales bacterium
CCTGAGACCTGAGACCTGAGACCTGAGACCTGAGACCTGAGACCTGAGACCTGAGACCTGAGACCTGAGACCTGAGACCTGAGACCTGAGACCTGAGACCCGAGACCTGAGACCTGACAGCCGAGACCTGACAGCTGAGACCCGAGACCCAAGACCTAACAGCCGAGACCCACCCAATCAGCTATACTTACTAAGAGAATGTCCGTAATCAAGAACATCACCGCCATCGCCCAGGGCATGATCATCACCGGCAAGGAGATGTTCCAGCCGACCATTGTCGAAAACTATCCCGACGGTCCCGGCCCGCTCAAAGGCGCCAAGTTTCAAGAGCGCTTTCGCGGCATGCACGTCCTCCAGCGCGACGAAAACGGCTTGGAAAAGTGTGTTGCCTGCTTCCTCTGCGCCGCCTCCTGCCCGTCAAACTGCATCTACATCGAGGCCGCCGAAAACACCGCCGAGAAGCGCATCTCCGGCGCCGAGCGCTACGCCAAGGTCTACAACATCGACTACAACCGCTGCATCTTCTGCGGATACTGCGTCGAAGCCTGCCCCACCGACGCCATCACGCACGGCCACGGATTCGAGCTCGCGACCTTCAACGCCAGCAATCTCGTCTATCGCAAAGAGCAGTTGCTAGCCATCGCCCCTGCCCATATAGGCGCGAACGCCGTCTTCAACGCCGACGAGGTAGCCGAGGGCGAGCCCGCGCAAATGGTCCAAGGCAGCTGACCCAAAAGAGGAGACAAGACCTCCGATTTGCCTCCGGAGTCCTCTGTGTACTCTGTGGTTAACGGTTTTCACTCGCTGCGAGCTAGGGGACGTTGGCCCTTCGTAAACCCCTTTTCAATGCAAGCAACCCGAAATAATGCACGAATTCTGCAACAATACAGATAGTTGTATCCGCACACGAACTAACTGAGAACTGACAACTGAGAACCGAGAACTGATTTTGATGCCCAACTTTCTCCAAACCGTGCAGGAACGCGTCGTCGTCTACGACGGCGCCATGGGCACAAACATCCAGCTCCGCAATCCCACCCTCGACGATTACTGGAACAAGGAGAACTGTAGCGAAGTCCTCGTCCTCAGCCGTCCCGATATCATCCGCGATGTGCACGCCGGGTTCCTGCAGGTCGGCTGCGATGTAGTCGAGACCAACACCTTCGGCGCCACCCGCACCGTTCTCACGGAATTCGATCTCGCCGACCGCGTTCGCGAAATCAATCTTGCCGCCGCTAAGCTGGCCCGCGAAGCCGCCGACCAATTCTCCACCAAAGCCAGGCCGCGCTTCGTCGCCGGATCCATGGGCCCCACCACCAAGCTGCCCTCGCTCGGCCACATCACTTTCGACGCCATGGTCGAAGCCTATGAAGAGCAGGCCGCCGCCCTCATCGAAGGCGGAGTCGACCTCCTGCTGATCGAGACCGCGCAGGATTTGCTGCAAGCCAAAATTGCAACCGTCGGTGCGCTCGAAGCCATGCGCAAAGCCGGCGAGCGCCTGCCCATCACCGTTCAGGTCACGCTTCAGGAATCCGGCGTCATGCTGCTCGGCACCGAAATCGGCGCAGCCCTCACCGCGCTCGAGCCCTACGACGTCGACGTCATCGGCCTCAACTGCGCCACCGGTCCCGCCGAAATGAATGAGGCCGTGCGCTACCTCGCGCTCAATTCCACCAAGGAAGTTTCCGTCCTTCCCAACGCCGGCCTGCCGCAAAATGAAGGCGGCCACGCCGTCTACAAGCTCACGCCCGAAGAGCTGGCAAAATTTCACAAGCACTTCGTCGTCGACTACGGAGTCCGCATCGTCGGCGGCTGCTGCGGCACGCGTCCCGAGCACCTCAAAGCCGTAGTCGATGCCGTCTCCAACGTCGAGCCCGCGAAGCGCGACGTGAAACCAGTCGGCGCAGCCTCCAGCGCTTATACGTCCGTCCCGCTCGACCTCGAGCCCAAACCTCTCATCGTCGCCGAGGAGATGAACACCACCACGCGCGTCGAGCACTTCCGCAACCTCGTGCGCGGAAAAAAATACGACGACATTCTCACCCTCGCCAAAAAGCTCGCCAACGAGGGTTCGCACATGCTCGATCTCTGCTGCGCCATCGTCGGCGAAGACGAGAAGGGCTACATCTCCGCCATCCTCGAAAAAATCGCGACCCGCGTCCCCGCGCCCATTCTCATCGACTCCACCGAAGCCGACGTGGTTGAAGAGGCGCTCAAGCGCATTCCCGGCAAGGCCATCATCAACTCCATCAACCTCGAAGATGGCGAGAAGCGCACCTCAAAAGTTTTGCCCATGGCCAAGCGCTACGGCGCAGCCGTAATCGCGCTCACCATCGACGAAGACGGCATGGCCCTTACCGCCGATAAAAAAGTTGCCATCGCAAAACGCATCTTCGATCTCGCAACCCAAAAATACGGCATCCGCCCGGTCGACATCATCTTCGACGCGCTCACTCTGCCCATCTCAACCGGCCAGGAAGAATACCGCTCCGCCGGCATGGAGACGCTGAACGCCGTCAAGCGCATAAAAGGAGAGCTGCCCGAAGTAAAAACCGTACTCGGCGTTAGCAACATCAGCTTCGGCCTCGACGCCTATCCCCGCCGCGTGCTCAACTCCGTCTTCATGCACGAAGCGGTCGACAACGGCCTCGACATGGCCATCGTCAACTACACAAAAATTTATCCGCTCTACAAAATTCCGCAGGAAGAAGTCGATCTCGCCCGCAAGCTGATCTATCAGGACCGTTCCGCCGGCGACCCGCTCCAGATCTACATGCAGCACTTCGCCGGAAAAAAGGGTAAGCCGCAGGCGCAGACCACCGCCCACATCGAAACGCTCTCCATCGAAGACAAGCTGAAGTACGCCATCATCAACGGAGAAAAGTCAGTCGGCGAGGGCGCCACCAAGCGCAGTCTCGACGAGCTGCTCGAACAAGCATTAACGCAATACACCGCCCTCGACCTCATCAACACCGTTCTTCTCGACGGCATGAAGACAGTCGGCGACCTCTTCGGCGCGCGCAAAATGCAACTTCCGTCCGTGCTCGATTCCGCGGGAGTCATGAAAGCCGCCGTCGCCTATCTCGAGCCCAAGATGGAAAAGAAAACGGGCGCCCAGCAAAAAGGCACCATCGTGCTCGCCACCGTCAAGGGAGACGTCCACGACATCGGCAAAAATCTCGTCGATATCATCCTCTCCAACAACGGCTACAAGGTCGTCAATCTCGGTATCAAGCAGCCCGGCGACACCATTATTCACGCCGCCGCCGAACACAGCGCCGACGCCATTGGCCTCAGTGGCCTGCTCGTGAAGTCAACGCTCGAAATGAAATACGTGATCCAGGAGCTGCAGCGCCAGCAACTCGACTACCCGGTAATCTGCGGAGGCGCCGCGCTCACCCGCAAATACGTAGAGGACGATCTCCGCCGCGAATACTCCAACGCCGTCTTCTACGCCGAAGACGCCTTCGCCGGCCTCCACGTTATGGAAGACCTCGCCTCCTCCGATGGCAAGCGCGCCGCCCGCCTCGAAGCCGGCCGCACGGTAAAGGAATACGCAAAAGCGACGGCCGTCGACGAAGAAACCGGCCCGGTCTTTTCCGAGCGCAGCGCGGTCATCACCGACTCGCCCAACATCCCCACGCCGCCCTTCTGGGGCGTCCGCGTGCATAAAGACAAAGACTTCGACCTCCGCGAGGTTTTCCAGTACATCAATGACACCGCGCTCTTCAAAAATCAGTGGCAGCTGAAGACCGCCTCGCAGGAAGACTACGCGCGCCTCGTCGAAGAAAAATATCGCCCCATCAAGAAGAAGCTCGAAGAAGAAGTAATCGCCGCCGATCTCTTCGATCCAAAAGTGGTCTACGGATATTTCCCCGCGGCCGGTGACGGCAACGACATAGTCGTCTACGATCCAGCTTCGTTCGCCGCCAGCGCCTCGACAAACGCCGCTGGACAAACCTCAGGCCAGCCGCGTGAACTTCTCCGTTTCACTTTCCCGCGCCAGAAAGAAGGC
>JBAWAI010000033.1:0-1822 GCA_049589215.1 Terriglobales bacterium
TTGTTGAGCCAATGGATATAGCCGAAAAAGATGATCAGAAGCAGGCCGCCCGCAGTGAGCGCGATTGCTACATGTGTCTTGGAAGCCTGCATTAGAAAATCTTGAGGCAAAGGTAACCTGACCGCAAGGTTACGATGGGCACATGAAGCAAGGTCGTAAATTCTAGGACGCGCGGTTAATCGTAGACGATCTTTTTTCAATGCGCTCGGTGATTTGCGTCATCAGAGCCTCAGTAGCGGGTACGCTCAGCCCGTGACGTTTTGCCGCGCGAACGACTGCTCCGCCAATGGCGTCCAATTCCAGAGCGCGGTCATTTGCCAGGTCTTTTTGCATGGAACTGCGGAACCCGAAGGGCGCATTCTTCAGCAGTTTGAGCACGGCGTCGGCATCGACCTTGGCGCCTTCGGCTTCAGCTACGGCGCACGCCTCTCGCACGCAGTCTTCGATCTGCTGCCGGGTTTTCGCGTCCGCCATAACCTCTCCGACGGTTCGATCGAAGGCGCTCGTTGTCAGGGCGATGGGAGCGAGGAACACGAGCTTGCTCCACATCAGGGTGATTTCATCGTCGACAAAATTGCAGGTAAGGCCGATGGCTCGAAGTTTCTCGACTGCCGGATCCAGCAGTTCGCGGCCGCGAGCTGACAAGTTGAGCACCGCAAAAGGGGTTCGGTGAACGAAGTGCCCGGCGCTTACCCGTTCGAATTCACCGGCGATGGTAGCGGGGATGACGCGGTCCGCGCCGAACTTCGACCGTAGGATCGCCAAATGATCGATACCGTTCAGCAAAGGAACAACTGCTCGAATCGATTCCGGCTTCGTGATCGAGCGGAGCGCGTCTTCAAGCTGCGTGGCTTTGATGGTCAGCCACAAGACGTCGGCGGACGGGACGGAAGCAGACCAGTCAACGTTCGCGGACCAGTTTCCGAGCGTGCTTTCGAGTTGAATTTGTGGCGGCTGGGCAGCGAGTTTGTCGGGTCGGACGATGACTGTTACGCCTTCGCCGACGTGCGTCAGGCAGGCGGCGATGAATCCGCCGACGCCACCAGCTCCCAGAATTACGTGTCGCATGGGGGTAAGGATGCTCGTAAATCAGTCACAGATTCTAAAGGGTGGGCTGTTTGTGTTTTCAGGAAGCGCGGCGTATAGTGACTGATGAATACTGTTGTGTCGCAGTGCCAGGATTGTCGAAGCACACCAGTGGGCGAAAGCCCACTTTTTAGTTGGAGAAGGATTCGGTGCGCTGATCCCGGATTAAGTCGCTGAAAACATGGCTTTTGATAAAGACAAGCTTCGCGAGATTGCGGAGCGTGTGGCGAGTTCGAGCGGGCTTGAGATTTGGGATCTGGAGCTGCTCGGTTCGGGCAAACACAGGACCCTGCGCGTGTTCATCGACCGGCCCGAAGCAGCACCTTCGGCGAATCATCCGGACGGTGTGACGCACGAAGATTGTTCTGCGTTCAGTCGCGAGTTCGGAACCATCGTCGACGTAGAAGATGCCGTATCGGGCGGATCGTATGTGCTTGAGGTTTCGTCTCCGGGACTCGACCGGAAGCTGACGAAGGCGGCAGACTTTGAACGCTTTCGCGGACATCGCGTAAAGCTGATGACGCGCGAACCGGTGAATGATAACCGGCACTTTGAAGGTCGTCTCGAGCGGGTTGAGAACGGGAAGCTGGTGCTCGATTTGAGCGCGGCGCGAAAGAAGATGCGTCCGAAGGATGGAGCGGCATCGGTTGAGATTGAGCTGGGCAACGTGGAAAAGGCGAATCTGGTGCCTGAAATCTAGGAGCAAGGCGTCAGGTGCTAGGTGTCAGGTCTCAGG
>JBAWAI010000034.1:0-3096 GCA_049589215.1 Terriglobales bacterium
GCGCAAATCCGCGCCGAAGGCGGAGTCGCCCGCATGGCCTCCCCGAAAAAAATCCGCGAGATCATGAACACCGTCAATATCCCCGTCATGGCCAAATGCCGCATCGGCCACTTCGCCGAGGCCCAAATTCTCGAAGCCCTCGGCGTCGACTACATCGACGAATCCGAAGTCCTCACCCCCGCCGACGAAGCTCACCACGTCGACAAGCACAACTTCAAAGTCCCCTTCGTCTGCGGAGCCCGCAATCTCGGCGAAGCTCTCCGCCGCATCGCCGAAGGCGCAGCCATGATCCGCACCAAAGGCGAAGCCGGCACCGGAGACGTAGTCCACGCCGTAAAACACATTCGCCAGATCGTGCAGGAGATGAAAATCCTCACCGTCCTGAGCGATCAGGAACTCTACGCCAAAGCCAAAGAGCACGGCGCGCCCTACGAACTAATAAAGATGGTAGCCAAAGAAGGCAAGCTCCCAGTCCCAAACTTCAGCGCCGGAGGCATAGCCACCCCAGCCGACGCCAGCTTAGTAATGCAGCTAGGAGCCGAAGCAGTCTTCGTAGGCAGCGGCATCTTCATGAAAGACAGCACCACCTTCGCGGACCCGGCAGAAGCAGAGAAGCGCGCCAGAGCAATAGTAAAAGCCGCCACCCACTATCAGGATCCGAAGGTGTTACTCGAAGTAAGTGAGGATTTAGTCGGAGCGATGAAGGGCTTGGCAGTAAGTGGCCTCGACGAAGCCCACATGCTGCAGACCAGAGGCTGGTGAGATGATTTCGGGGCTGGCTGGCAGAACCAATGCGAATTGAAAAAGAAGCGACGATCAAAGAGATTGCGCCGGCAAGAATCCATTGTCCTCACTGCGGATCTCAGGTGGTGAAGGCTCGCTTTATTGGTCACCTTAGAAGTTCGCACGGGGTAGTAGATGGCAAGTTTTTGCCACTTCGTAGGACAAAAGACTTCTACTCTTCCGGCAGGGAACGAGGAACTGTTCAAGCCGGACGCGCATTTTCGAATCGCCGGAAACACTAGAAGACTGGGTTCACATTTATGTTGCTAGACAAATACCAATCGCCCCGTCCTCCACGCAAAGGCGAGAAGCTCTTCTGCGGAGATCCGCGTGATCGGATGAACAACGCGTGTCTGCGGCAGGGCGACGATTATGCCTACCGGGAAGGCTACCGACGCGGTGCTCAGCTCCTAGTTAATGCGGTCACCGCAGCCGCACGCCGCCAGGACTAGGACGTGCAAAGGGTCGTCGCCCGGTTCACGTTCCCGATTTAAAACCGTTACCAAACAGACCGTGATCCGGAGCCTGGCCTTTGTGTCCTGCACTTGTTGGGTGAGCGGCTCTTGCCGCTCCATCATAATCTGTCATATTATGAAGGCATGGCCATGACCTCGCTCAACATCTCTCTCCCCGAAGCCCTCAAGGAGTACGTCGAAGGCCAGGTCGCCTCCGGCGACTGGGGCACTCCCAGCGAGTACGTCCGCGAACTGATCCGTCGGGACAAGGAACGCCGTCTCGGCGATCTCGAAGCCAGCCTCATCGCCGCCGCTAAGGGCCCCAAAATAGAACTCACTGTCGCGGAAATTCGTCGCAAAGGCCTGGTCCGCGCCCTGCGCGAGCGTAGCATGAAGAGGTGATGCAGAATCGCCTCGTTCTCAGCGACGCGGCTGCCGCCGACATCGTCGAACAGGCCGAATGGTACTTAACGCAATCCGGCAGCGCCCTCGCGGAACGATGGGAAAATGCAATCACATCGGCCATCAAATCCGTCGTAAGTCATCCGAAGGCTGGAGCACCGTGCAAGTTCCGTTCTCACGAACTCTGCAACCTGCGACGCGTGAGTTGTACCCGGCTTCCGCAAACACTTACTCTTCTACTCCTTCAATTTGGAAGAGATTTTCATACTCCGTGTCGTCCATGGTGCGCGCGACCTCGAACCTCTGTTGTAGCGTGGAGAGAATGCAGAGATAATCTCCTCGAGTAACTTGACACAAAGTTGCCGCCGACTAGATGACTAGCGGGGCGTTCGAATTTCCAGGGCACAGATGTTCCTGAGTTCCTGGCGACCATCTCCCTCACTTACCATCCTTCACCACGATATAAACGCCCTCATACCGCTGGTCGCCCAAATTCTCCACCCGATGTTGGAACGGAGGGAACCAGCGAGCCTCTCCCGCCTTGGCATAAACATCCTGCACCTTGCCATTCTCGTCGGTGAACCGCAGATGTCCGCCCGTAATGTTCACCACCACTCCGCCGGGATGAGAATGCAGTTTCGATTTCTCATGCGGACCATAATTAATGTGCACCACTTGAACGTGCGCATTTTCGAAATCAAGCTTGTAGTGTCCGGGCTCAACCTTCGTAGGATCCTGCGCGAGAACAACCGTGGCCATCAGGCAAACTAATATCTGTAAGACAACGCGAAATCGCATCATTTAGACCCCCGAGCATAATCCACGAATCCGCCGGACCAATCAAATGCGATCTGCGCCTCCTACCCAAATCAGTTACCGACGACACCCACGCCGCGAAGTAGCCCTTGCCGCGCTCATCCGATCGCGTTACGCTGCCCGCATGACAACCGTCTCGAAGCATTTTCTGATCGTTCTCGCACTCTCCGCCGCAGTTCTCGCGCAAAGCGCCCCCGGAAAAAGCCACGCCGGCGCAACCAGCACCACCGCCGCCTCAGCAAAGGGAAAAGGCCAGAAAGACGAAGCCGCCACGAACTCCGCATCACACCCCAGCACCATGAGCGGCAATCACAAGGATGTCATGGGCACTGCCGCCAACCCAAACCAGGCGTCCACAACGCACTCCGGCAATATGATCGGCAACCACAAAGACGTCATGGAGGGCACAGCTCCTGCTCCGTCCACTGCGGCTAAGCCGCAATCAGCATCGGCTCCAGTGCCCCCGGCAACTCCGGCCGCGACGAAGGGCAAGTCCGCGGCTCCGGATCCCAAATCCCCCCGTTAACAGTGGGTGATGCAGCCTGACCAAGCCTCGAAGCAACGCGTCTGAGATGGCTCCGCTAATCCCGGAGCCATTTCTATTTGCCGCATCAAGCTAAAATATCCATGGGATCAGGTT
>JBAWAI010000035.1:0-2741 GCA_049589215.1 Terriglobales bacterium
TTTCAACTTAGCAGAAACCCAAATCCCCAATGAGTTCGCTAAATCGCGGCGAATTTCAACGAGTTCCTAGACGTACGACTCACATATTGGTCGGCAATCTCTGCAAGGGCGACCTTATCGTTGGACCAAATACCAGTTCGCCGCGGCACATCATTTTTAGCCACCCCACACCCAATCAGGGCCAACCTTCTTTATAGGTTGCGAGCGTCGGTCTACCTCTCAGGATGTCCCGAAGGTGACCCCTCGCCCTGCTAATACCATCTACTTTCTAGGTGCTTTGCACTTATGGGTCGATGAGTGGCGTTCAAATCCTGTAGCTGTTCCTGTATATATGCTTCCGCGATTGTCAACCTTCGTTGACCTGGCATCGGTGCCTTCGCCACCCAGCCGTCGATCTTACGCTTATCGCCTCGCCAATTGGACATGAGCAGTTCCCATCCGCCCGCCCGCATGTCCCCAAAATATGTGTTGGATTGCTTGGCGATCTCTTGCTCTACAATCAAGGCGAACCAGTCTTCTCCCAGCGATCTGACTATCTTCTCTATCAATATGACTGTCGCTTTACGCCATTGTGCCACGGGTTCTCTCTTCTTCGCCTGATTCAATCCAAACGCTCCTGATAATTTGTGTAACAACGATCGTGTCGTAAGGCAATAACACCTAAGCGGCAACCATTGTTGCGGAGGTTGCAGTGGTCAGATCGAGCGAGTATTTGAGACAGTGACTTCACCCTCGGCGTTGATGGTTCGAGACGGGTAGCCCTATCTGCGTCGACGAAGTCCGCCGCGGATCAAGCTATAACTCCCCCAACAACCTTCGCCTCTACTTCGGCCTCGGATTCGAAGCCAGGATCAACTCGATCGAAGTCCGCTGGCCCTCCAGCCAGACCGAATCCTTCCCCGTCCACGGAATCGATCAATACCTCACCTTCACCGAGGTGACGGGAAAAGCGTCTCCGTAAACCCCATAACTGTCTGAGGTGTTTGCGTGCTCCTTCGACGCCGAAAACAAAGGTTCCCCAAAAAACTTGCTAGCGAAGATACTTTGGGCGTAAACTTCCGCGCCGGAGAGAGATAGGTCCCGAAACTCCAGCTTAAGACCCTACTGCCAATCAACAATCTCTATCCCTTTGGGCCCTCAGGTTAACCAACAGCGCACCCAGGAGGTGTTGAGTATGGCCGCGACTACTCCCAAATATCTTTTGCCTGCAATGGAAGGCACGCCGGTATCGGAACCGGCATTCTACCGGTCGTTGTTTATCGTAGACACGCTCAAAAAGGAACCGGTGGCCGAGGCACAGAGAGTCCCGGAACCGGTGCGCGAGGCACAGGGACCCGTTGCTTCCGAGGCAGCCTTCTCAGTCGGGACGAGGACACTGGCCGGGTCCGAGCCAGTCGACCCCTTCGACGAAACCAAAATAGGCTCGGAAACACAGCGAGAATTGGCAGTTGGAATTCTCGCCGTACACAAGCAGGGATGGGTGCAAAGTGGCCTCGCCCTGGGTAACCTTCTGCAATCCGTCTGCCTGGCGCCTGGCGAAGTCACCCGGATCGCCGTGACCGATTGGCGGCGCAAAACCTCCGCAAAAAGCACGGAGGAAACCCAGCAGAGCGAGTCCGTAAGCTCGCAGATTGACCAGAGCCGTGCGGTCAATGAGGTACAGAGAGCCGTTGCATCCGAGGCGCAATCGGGCAGTTCGTCAACCGTCGCGGGGTCGGCAAGCACACAGGGCGGGTTCGCCATGAGCTCCCTTTTTGCCAGCGGGAGCGTATCTGCAGCAGCTAGTACTTCCACCGCCTTGACGGCACAGTTCAGCGCGGGAAACCGCAATGTGGCCGCATCATCTACTAACGCCATCGCTCAAAAGACCGCGGAGAAGTCGCAGGCTCTCCGCTCAAGGCGCCAATCGGTCGTGCGCGAGGTCTCGGAACAGGAATCCGAACAGCTCAGCAGCCGCGTACTCGCTAACTACAGTCGTCGTCACTCTCTCAACGTCGAATATTTCGAAGTGTTGCAGATGTACGAAATCAAAACAGAGCTCGCCGCATGGGAGCGTTGCCTCTTTGTTCCATTCAAGCCCATCGACTTCTCAGAGGTCGCGGCTCTCACGGCGCATAAAGCCCAATTGTTCGAAATTTTCCGCAGCTGGGGAGCAGTCGACCTCGCTACCAGGCTCGCCAGCGCCGAGAGCGATCAAAAAACGATCGAAACGATGAAGACGGCGATTGATCAGAAAATTGGTGAGATTCAAGGGGCCTTCGCCAATTGGGCCAGGTATAGAACGCTTTGGGACAGTAGGGTTGCCGGCGATACCATGCCGGGGCAAGACGACCTTATCAAGAGATGGGAGGCAGAATACACGGCCATCCAAAAAAATATCCGGACATTTTGACGCCAATAGAAAGCCTGGCCACCCTCCCATCAACGGCCAATTGGGTCTCACCTTTGATCGAGAAGTTGCTACTTGAGAGGGCGCAACTGACCTTTGTCGTTAAGTGACATCCTGAATACCCATCGGATCTTCTTAAGCCAGCAGATCTGGGTTCGCATGGATCCATACCGCATCTATCGTGCGCTGCAAAGATACCAGCTCGATGGTAAGCCCCTTTCGTCGCATGTGGAGCCGCGCCCTGTGGGTGTCTTCGGCAACTATGTTGCGTTCCGCTGGGGCTTCGCAGAGGCCCAGGAAAAAGAGAGAGAAGAGTTTGAGAAGAAGTACCTCAAAAAGGACAGCTCTGTCG
>JBAWAI010000036.1:0-3614 GCA_049589215.1 Terriglobales bacterium
CGAACATCGTCTCCATCACATCCGCACCCTGCCGCCGCGCCAATTCCAACTCCTCCAGCCGGCGCGCGTCCTCGATCTGAAACTCGGCAACCGCGGTCCGTCGCAGCGCCGCCAGATGCGCGCCGCACCCAAGCTTCTGTCCCATATCATGCGCAATCGCCCGCAAATACGTGCCCGATACAACGTGCGCCCGAAACGTCAGCCGGTCGCCCACCACTTCCAGCACCGTAAAGTCCTTGATCTCGACCTGCACCGGCTTGAGCGTGACCTCCCGTTGTTTGCGCGCCAATTTGTATGCCGGAACGCCGCCCACCTTCTTCGCTGAAAAAGGCGGCGGCGTCTGCTCAATCGCGCCGCGAAACTGGGCGGCCATCGTCTCCATCTCATCACGCTTCAGCTCGACGTTCTGCGGACTCGAAATCGCCTCGCCATCGGCGTCGTAAGTATCGGTGGCAAATCCAAAGCGAATCACGCCCTCATAGGTCTTCTCGGAGTGCGCGTAAAACTGCGCCAGCCGCGTAAAGCTGCCAACCACCAGCGGCAAAACGCCCGTAGCCGCCGGATCCAGCGTTCCCACATGCCCGACCGAGCGTTCCCCCAGAATTCGCCGCGCGCGATTCACTACGTCGTGCGACGTCAGCCCCTGCGGTTTGTCGATCACCAGAACGCCGTTCATAAGATTGAGTGATTCAGTAATTTGCTATTTGACTGATTAAGAGGCGGAGGGACCACCGTCGTTCTCGCGCAATTCGGTCTACAATTCTCAATTACCCGATTCTCAAACTACCAAATCCAGAATGATTCCCCTCCGCGACGATCAGCCCAGCTTCTCCACGCCCTTCATCAACTATTTTCTGATCGGCGTGAACGTCCTCGTTTTCATCTGGGAGATGTCGGTCGGCCTGAACACACGCGCCTTTCAGGCCTTTTGCTTTGAATTCGGTGTCGTGCCGCGGCACGCAATCGCCGTAATCACCGGCCACTCGCATGACCCGCTGGCCACCGCCATCCTGCCCATCTTCACCTCGATGTTCCTTCATGCTTCATTCTTGCACGTCGGCGGCAACATGCTCTTCCTCTGGATCTTCGGCGATAACGTCGAAGACTACCTTGGCCACTTCCAATATCTCGTCTTCTACCTTCTCAGCGGATTCGCCGCCGCCGTCACCCACACTCTGCTCAACGCCAGTTCCCGCGTTCCCATCATCGGAGCCAGCGGCGCCATCGCCGGCGTCATGGGCGCCTACTTCATTCTCTACCCGAAGGCGCGAGTGCTGGTCTGGTTTCCGCCCATCTTCTTTTTTCATGTTCCCGCCTGGCTCATGCTCGGCTACTGGTTCCTCATCAACTTCCTGAGCGGGACCGTCAACTCCGCCGAAGCAACCGCCGCCTCCGGAGGAATCGCCTTCTGGGCGCACGTAGGCGGCTTCGTAGCCGGCATGTTGATGGTAAAAATATTTCCAGAGCGAAAGGGACGTTATCGGTACGGAACGTGGTGAGATGCGAATGCTTTTCCTGACGACTGACAGCTGAAAGCTGACACCTGACCTACCGCCTCGGTTCCGGTGCCGGACCCGGCGGCAGAATCTCCACTTCGCCTTCGCGCACTTGTCTGCGCGTAACGAACCATACTGCCGCCGTCCACGTCGGAAACAGATCCGCGCCCGGAATCAACTCCGCAGCCAGCGACGGCAGAAACGCCCAATGCCATCCCAGCAACCGGATCAGCACAAAGGCCACAATCAAGTCCAGCACCGAATCCGCCGGCGACGCGCCTCCCTCTACAAACAAAGGAAACGCAAAAATCTGAAGCGCGTCCGCTCCCACCGCCACCAGCCACGCCAGCCGATGCTCCGGCTTGAGCGACTTGAAATATTCCAGAAATGACATCAACTCATCCTTACAGAACCTATCCCTACTGTATTGGATGCCCAAACCCGGCCGGATGTCAGCCACGTACGCCCCTACATCGTCCCACCCGGCGGACGAATCACAATCTTCTCCACCACGCTGTCCGCCGGCAGCATCAGCGCGTCGACCGCCGCCTGCGCTACCGTCGCCGCCCGCATCATCTTCGCTCGCGGCGCTTTCGGCCACATCGTCGTCCAGATGTCCGTATCCGTCGCGCCCGGCAGCAGCGCAATCACGCGAATCCCCTTCGCTCTCAGTTCCTCCCGTAGAGTGTTCGTGAATCCGAGCGCTCCATGCTTGGACGCACAATACGCCGCCGATCCCGGAAACACGCTCTCCGCCGCCACCGACAGATTATTCACGATCACGCTGCCGCGCTTCATCACCGCCAGGCCTGCCTGCGTCACCAAGAACGTGCCCGTAAGATTCGTCTCAATCACATCCCGCCAAACGGGATAAGGCAACTCGCTGACGTTGCGCCCCGGATGCGCGATCCCAGCATTGTTGATCAGAACATCGAGCGGCCGCCGCAAACGCCGCACCAACGCAAAGAGATAATCCACCGAGGCGGGATCGCGCACATCGCAAGTCTGCGCCAGCACCTGCGCGCCCAGTTTCTCGATCTGGCGCGCCGCCTGAGCCAGCGACTTCCCATCGCGCCCAGTCATCACCAGGTCGCAACCCTCGCGAGCCAAAGCCGCCGCAATCTCAAATCCAATGCCACGATTCGCCCCGGTCACGAGCGCAAGACGACGAGCGAGAGGCAATAATTTCTTGGGTTTCACGATGTGCACCAGCCTAGCGCAGCAGGCTCAATGAAAGCCAGCAGGGTTCCTCTGTGCACTCTGTGGTTAAGCCTTTTGCGTGCGCCCGCAAGACTGTCTGCCAAAAAGAAAGGCCGGACCGGCGTGTTGGAATTTGTTTTTCCTGAGACCCGACAACTGAGACCTGAGACCTTGCCCTACACCCCGTTCGGCCGCTGCCGAATCAGCGACAAAAACTCCGTGCGCGTCTCCTCTTCATTCCGGAAGCATCCCAGCATCGACGACGTCACCGCGGCCGAATGTTGCTTCTCGATGCCGCGCATCATCATGCACAAATGCCGCGCCTCGATCACCACGCCCACGCCCTGAGGTTCAATCGCCTTCTGAATCGTCTCGGCAATCTGCGTAGTCAAGCGTTCCTGAATCTGCAGCCGCCGCGCAAACACCTCAATCAGCCGAGGAATCTTGCTCAGACCGACAACCTTCCCATTGGGAATGTACGCCACGTGCACCTTTCCGAAGAACGGCAACAGGTGGTGCTCGCACAGGCTGAACATCTCAATATCCTTCACGATCACCATCTCGTCATAAGTGACGGTAAAGAGCGCCTTGCGCAGCAGCGCCTCCGGGTCTTCCTGATAACCCTTCGTCAAATACTGCATCGCCTTGTGCACGCGCTCCGGAGTGCGCGCCAATCCTTCACGATCCGGGTCTTCACCAAGACGAACGATCATCTCGCGCACCAGATCTTCAAAGCTTGAGCCGGTAAGGGTTGTAGGTTCGGTAACAGATTTCATAGCTTCTCGGTCGTTGGTCGGTCGTCACTAGCCGTCGGCAAGTCCTGGTTGGGCGTCAGCGAACACTGTTCGCAAACGACCAACGTCCGGCGACCGTCGACGTTACTCTCCCGCATATTCAAACGAGTTCATCATCGTCTCT
>JBAWAI010000037.1:0-6730 GCA_049589215.1 Terriglobales bacterium
GCTTCAGGCGCTGGAAGAAGAAAAATTCAGCCAGTTACCCGGCGGCATCTTTAATAAAGGATTTGTCCGCGCCTACGCGCGCGTAGTGGGCCTCGACGAAGACCAGACTGTTGCCGACTACCTGCAAGCCTCGGGTGAAGCTTCTCCGGCTCGTCCCGAGCTTGTGCGCAACGCCGGCCCGCGCGACAGCTCGCAGCGCGACAGCTCACCGCGTGACACTATCCGCATTCGCGAAACTGTGCGCGACAAGACGACCCGCGATACCGCCGCTCGCGACAAAGCGAACCGGGACACCGCCGCTCGTGAGGAAGAACACCGTATCAGTCGCCTCGAGGCCATCTCCGACGACCAGTCACCGGCGCTCCCGTGGGGTGTCTTTGCCGTCATTCTTCTGATCATCGCGCTCCTGCTTTCTCTCTGGAGCCATCGCCGCCGCGAGCAGGAGCGGCAATCCGAGCATCCCGCCACGCCCAAGGCCGCCATTCCCTCTAACGCATCGCCGCGGAAGACGGCCGCCACCATCGGCGCGTCGACCGACACTCCCACCGGGACCATGGCTGGCGCCCCTGCCAGCACGATGACCGCTGCGCCGAATTCTGAGTCGACCACGCCCAGCCCGCCCACAGGCGCGCGGTCCAGGCCACTCCCAGCCCAGGGCGGGCCAAGCAACGCCTCATCCTCCTCGCCCAGTGAAAAAGCCCCTGCAACTCCCATCCAGACTCCGCCTCGATCCGACCCAGTCTCGCCGCCGCAAACCTCCGCCACTCATACTCCGGCCCCAGGCGAATTTCGCGTCGTCGTTCACGCCCGCGAAGAGAGCTGGGTCTCGGTCACAGTAGACGGCAAATTCTCCGGCTCCGAAGTCCTGGAGCCGGGCAGCGAACGCACCTTTCTTGCCCGCGACCACGTCTACATCAAGGCCGGGAATGCCGGCGCCCTTGACTTCCAGCTCGACGGAAAAACGCTCCCCGTGGGCGGCAGTTATGGCGAGGTGAAAGCCGTTACCATCGGCCATGCCGGGCTGATCCCGACGGTTAGCCAATCCCCCACAAACCCGTAATTTACCTCTTTCTTTTGTTCTGTTTATGGCCGTTCACCGCACCTCCCGCACCGTTCGATGCGGCCCTTCCTCCACTCAATGTCTGGCACCTCCGGTTCCGCCAATTTCGTTGCGCCCGCCAGCCATCTCTGGTAACTTTTTGAATAGCTTGAAACCCTAACCGGTCGCGAGCCTGTGGCGCAATCATCCCCCCTTAACTGGACCCAAAGAGGTCGGGCTTAGTAGAGCCCAGAAGGTCGCCCAGAGGCTCAAAGTCACCTTGAGGAGATACCACGTTGCCAGCAAAGAACCGTTTTCTGTTTACTTCGGAGTCCGTGACCGAAGGCCATCCCGATAAGATTGCCGACCAGATTTCCGATGCCATCCTCGACGCCTGCTTGGCCGAAGACCCCACCAGCCGCGTCGCTTGCGAGACCCTGACCTGCACCGGCCTGGTCGTCATTGCCGGCGAAATCACCACCAAAGCCTACGTCGATTTTCAGCAGACCGTCCGCGGCGTGGTGCAATCGATCGGCTATGACAACGCCGTCTACGGCTTCGACTCCAACACCTGCGCAGTCATCTCCAGCATCAACAAGCAGTCGGGCGACATCGCCATGGGCGTTGATACGGGCGGCGCGGGCGACCAGGGCATGATGTTCGGCTTCGCGTGCAACGAGACTCCCGAGCTGATGCCGATGCCAATTTCACTGGCGCACAAGCTCACCGAAAAGCTCTCCGAAATTCGCCGCAACGGCACCTGCCCTTACCTCCGACCCGATGGCAAATCCCAAGTTACAGTTGAATATTCAGCGCCCGGCAAGGTAAAGCGCGTCGACGCGGTCGTCGTCTCGTCGCAGCACTCCGAAACCGTGAGCAACGATCAGCTGCGCGCTGACATTTTGAAGTACGTCATCCAGGCGGTCATTCCGGCGCACCTGCTCGATGAAGACACGAAGTATCACATCAATCCCACGGGCCGATTTGTAATCGGCGGGCCCATGGGCGATTCCGGCCTGACGGGCCGCAAGATCATCGTCGATACCTACGGAGGCATGGGCCGCCACGGCGGCGGCGCTTTCAGTGGAAAAGATCCGACCAAGGTCGATCGCTCAGCCGCCTATATGGCGCGCTACATCGCAAAAAACATCGTCGCCGCCGGCCTCGCCGAGCGCTGCGAAGTCCAACTCGCCTACGCTATCGGCGTGGCTGAACCGGTCAGCGTGCTGGTCGAAACCTTTGGCACGGAGAAGGTCGATCCGACAATCATTCCCGATCTTGTGCGCGCGAACTTCAAGCTGACGCCGCGCAGCATCATCGATTCGCTCAACCTGCGCCGCCCGATCTATCGCAAGACGGCCGCGCACGGCCACTTCGGCCGCAACGATCCAGACTTCACGTGGGAGAAGACCGACAAGGCCGAAAAACTGGCCGCTGACGCGGGTCTGAAGCGCGAGCCGGTAGGAGCCCGCAAATAAATTCTTTACACCACAGAGGCACAGAGAAACAGAGAAAAGCAATTTGGCTTTAGGCAACTTAGATTTTCTCCGTGGCTCTGTGTCTCGTGGTGAAGTTTGAAAACATTGATATCTAAAGCAATCATCCGGGGATAGGGAGAAAAATGGCTACCACACCGATCAATTGCGACGTTAAGAACTTCGAGCTCGCCGATCTTGGCAAAAAGCGCATCGAGTGGGCGAACCAGTCGATGAAGGTCCTGCAGATCATCCGCAAGGAGTTCATCAAGAACCAGCCGCTCAAGGGCATCCGCATCTCGGCCTGCCTGCACGTCACCGCCGAAACCGCGAACCTGATGATCGCACTGCGCGACGGCGGCGCCGATGTGGCTCTCTGCGCTTCCAACCCGCTGTCGACGCAGGATGACGTGGCCGCCAGTCTCGTGCGCGACTACAACATTCCTACCTTCGCCATCAAGGGCGAGGACAACGATTCTTATTACTCGCACATCATGGCTGCGCTCGACCACAAACCGCAGATCACCATGGACGACGGCGCCGACTTAGTAAGTGTGCTGCACACTAAGCGCACAGCCGAGTTAGCCGGGGTTATCGGCGGCACTGAAGAGACTACGACCGGCGTCATCCGCCTGCGCGCCATGGCCAAGGAAGGCGTGCTGCGCTATCCCATTGTCGCCGTCAATGATGCTGACACCAAGCATCTCTTCGACAACCGCTACGGCACTGGACAATCAACCATCGATGGCATCGTCCGCGCCACCAACTTCCTCTTAGCCGGATCGAAGTTCGTGGTCGCCGGTTACGGCTGGTGCGGACGCGGCCTTGCCTCGCGCGCCCGCGGCGCTGGAGCCGAAGTCCTCGTGACCGAGATCGATCCGACAAAAGCGCTCGAAGCCGTGATGGACGGCTTTCGCGTCATGAGCATGGAAGAAGCGGCGAAGCTCGGCGACGTCTTCTGCACCGTGACCGGCAACAAAAACGTGCTCGCCAAGCAGCATTTCGAGGCCATGAAAGATGGCGCGATCATCTCGAACTCCGGCCACTTCAACGTTGAAATCGACATTCCCTCGCTCGAAAAGTTGGCGGGTTCCAGGCGCACCACCCGCGCCTTCGTCGAGGAATACACCATGAAAGACGGCCGCCGCATCAACCTGCTCGGCGAAGGCCGCCTCATCAACCTGGCCGCCGCCGAAGGTCACCCGGCGTCGGTGATGGATATGAGCTTTGCCGATCAGGCTCTCTGCTGCGACTACATGGTCAAGAATTATAAGTCGCTCGAGAACCGCGTCTACACGGTTCCTGTCGACCTCGACAAGCGGGTAGCCAAGCTGAAGCTTGAATCGATGGGCATCAAGATCGATCGTCTGACTCCCGAGCAGGAAGAGTATTTGGCGAGCTGGAACGAAGGCACGTAGGTTGTGCGGCAGTAGGTGGTGTGGCGCGGGCATGCTCACGCCGCTTTTGGTTTTCAACTGGGGCGGCGCAATGCCGCCCTTTTTATTTTTTATTGAACTGGCAATGCCTCAGGAAGAGGCCGAGCGCAGGGCAAGTACCCGCGCTCGAACCTTTCCCCGTCCCTGTTATCGTGCAGGTCTCTTACTGTGCGAGTCCGAGGTAGTCGTTGTGGGTCCCATCGCTCAGCGAAACCGGATTGCTGCCATCCAGCCCAGCCTTGTAGACCTGGGTTACCTCCAAACCTGTTGGCGTGAACGTATAGTAGATGTTCGAGTTAATGACCTCTGCTTCATAGGTATTCGCAATCACCACCACATCGCCGGTGCCAGTTAGACTTATGCTCTCGACGTCATAAGTCTCGCCACTGCCTGTTCCGATGAAAAATATTTTCGTGTTATCGGGACTGAAGGACGGCAGGTCGGTCCAAACCGTCCGCGTGCCTGTCACGGTAGTCATGCCGGTTCCATCTGCCTTCACAGTATAGATACCGTAGTCAGTCTCTCCCTCACAAACAAAGGCGATCTGCGTGCTATCCGCCGAAAAACCTGCGCTGTAACAACTCGTCATGTTTGTGGGCAGGGTTGGCGTCAGGTCCAGTGTGCCGGTACCGTCAATGTTAATGATTGAAAGGTGGCCTAGCGTCTCGTCATTGAAGACAACTTTCTTTCCATTGGGAGAGATACGAACGAAATCGATTCTGCCGGTCGTAGTAAGCTGCAATGCGCTCGACCCATCCGCGTTCTCTACCCAGGCGTCCCCACCCTGGTAGAACGCTACCTTCGTGGCATCGGCTGAAACGGAAACGTAGTAAACCTCGGCAGTTGTCGTCGGAACGGGAGTTACTGTGGTCCCGGCCAATGTCTGTATGAACAGGTTTGTAGCCGGCGAAACCGTGCGGTTGGACAGGAAAACCATCTTGGTGAATTGAGGAGCAGAAGGTGAATTAAGCCCGCCGCAGCCTGTCATCAGGGCCGCGACTAGACTCAGGGGGGTCAGCAGAAAGAGTGAGCGCGTTTTCAAAATTCCTCCTCGGAATGGGTGTTGGCCGCAAGCCGTTTTCGACTGCACGCAGCACACAGTCAGAGGATGAAGATAGGCCTCAGCAAAGGCGGCCACAACGGTACGGAGAGACGTAACTAATGGGAGATGACCTAAAGACCAACTCGGCAGATTGACGAAACCCGCGCGCGGGGATTGTGCAGGGATGAAGGCGAGCGGCAAGGCCAGCGTCGCGGATGTATTGGGCCGCTAACATTTTTCCAAGACGAACTTCGAGTTTCTCTAAAACGAACTCAACGCCGACCGCTTCCAGGTATTCGCGCCCACGCAAACATACACATAGTTCGCGTCCGCTCCGATCTGTCCCGCAATGCACGGGGCCGAGGAACTTGCGGGCGTTGCCAGATTCACGTGAAAACTCCCCGCCGTATAAACGCCGGTCGCGTTCACCTGTAGATTGCCGCCCGTCACGGTATTGATCGTCAGCTGCCCGTTCGCGTCATTAATCATGTGCACATTGTTCGGCGTCCCAAAACCGTTGAGGTTAAGGTAAGGAGTCGCCGCGCCGTTCGCCGTGTTTCCCACATCTACCGACCCGTTGAGTGGATCGCCGTTCAAGAAAATATCTCCGAGATACAAGCTCGCTCCGGCTATGTTACCCATGCCATCCACCGAAAATAATCCCTGACCATTCTTCGTATATTGCAGCGCATATTGCCACATCGCGGTCGGGCTGCTGTTCTGGATGAGAACTCCGGTGCCCAGCGCGCCGTAGTCGGCGGTGTACACCGCGCCAATATAGTCTCCGTTCACCTCGTCAAGAACGCCTTCCTGCACATCGATTCCGTAAGTAAGAACATTCTGCGCGGGATCGACAATCGACGAGGCAAACTCCGTAGCCGAGAGAAATCCGTGCCCCTGGTTCTGCACATTGATCAGAATTCCCGACGAGTCCGAGTGCGGCCCGTTCTGCCGTACCAATACGTTCAGGCCATCCACTTCGCCAACTTTTCCGCCCGTCCACCAGTTATCTTTTTGAATGTTGATGGTCTCGCCCGTCTGCGCAGTGAGCGGGCCATTGATGCCGCTGCCGCGAGCGTTGGCAAAAATGGTCGCCGCCGAACAAGGTTTATGAATGCAGTTCAACGCGACCGGACCGACCACCAGAGGAGGTTTACTCTTGGGCGTCTGAGCGTAAGCGAACAGCCCAACTACCACTAAAGCCAAAGAAAGAAAATGCCGCATGGGACCTCCAGGCAGGCTCAATTGTAGCCGGATAGCATCGCCAGCTAAACCGCGCTCGAAATTCCTTGACTTAGCCGACTAACAGGTCAACATAGATGTAGCGCACCAAGCGCCAACTCTGCGCAGCGGTCTTTGAAAAGAGAATAGCCAGGCGAAAAGGTTGAACACGAGAGATCTAGAGCCTAACTCCCACGCGCTCAAGACTTTGCCTATAACCCTATATTCCGGAATACTTTGCGGAGAATTTCTCGCTAAAGGCATAAATATATTTGACTAATCAAACTGATTAAGTCAATATGTGAGTGCCGGAAAGCAGTGAAATGCAAAATCCGGAGAGTGTAGAGAGGGAGCTTGAGGGATGTTTCTGCATCCCGCATGACAATCCTCCAAGGTGGCTATTTGTGCTAACTGCCTATCTAGACGAGAGTGGGCAAGAGTCCAATGCCTATGTATTCATTGCCGGATTCTTGGGCAACGATGAGCAATGGAGGAAGTGTGCGGAACAGTGGAAGGC
>JBAWAI010000038.1:0-37257 GCA_049589215.1 Terriglobales bacterium
GCCTTCAGCGCTCAGGATTTTCTAATCGCGCTTGCCGAAGGAAAAGCATCGCCGGAAGATATCCCGCCGCCGGTGCAGCGCAGTTCGTCTCCCGCCGCCGGCGCGGGAACATCGGGAGCGCGCGGTATCGGAGAAAAGGTTTTGACCGGAAAGGAATAGTTCTTCAAGATGTTTGTCTACTTTTTGCGTCACGCCAGCGCCGGGCAGCGCAGCCTGGGCGCGAGCGAAAAAAAAGACGAGAAGCGCGCGCTCGACAAAGACGGCATCGAGCAGTGCGGCTTCATCGGCCGCGCCCTCGCCGCCCTCGGCGTGCAGGTCGAGGTCATCATTACCAGTCCGCTGAAGCGCGCCATGCAGACCGCCGCTCTCGTTGGAAATGAAATGGGCCATGAAGGCAAACTTGTCAAAGAGAACGCGCTTCGCCCGGAGGCGGGGTTTGCCGACTTTCAGAAGTTGCTCGAAAAGTACGCGCGCCAGGATTCCATTCTGCTCGTCGGTCACAATCCCAACCTGCACGATTTTCTCGGCCGCGTCATCAGTGACTCCGGCTGTGAGGCCGTCGTCGAACTGAAAAAAGGCGCTGTCGCCAAAGTGGAGATGCGGCGCAATGCCGGGTCGCTCAGTTGGTGCATCACGCCGCGCATTCTGCGCGCGCTTCACACCGCGGCTACCGAAAGCTCGCGCCCGAAGACCTCACGGAAATAAATCCGGTCCTTTTCAATGGCCCACACTTCGAGGTCCACGCTGGCGTTTCCGCGCGCCGTGAGCTTCATCGAGACTCGCCCGTTGCGCGCCGAGACACTCATCCGCGCAACCGTCTGGCTCCGCCCGATATTCACCGCGCGCGCGATGCGGAGCAGCATCGACGCCTTCTTGATCGATTCCTGCTCTTCAACGCTTAGCGCGTTCATCTGCCCGTCTCCCGGCGTCGGCCGCGACTTGCCGAGATAGCGCGCGATCGACCCAATAATCCTGCGCTGCTGCGGCGTGTATCCCAAGATCTCAGAATTCGCGATGATGTAGTAGGTGTGCCGATGGTGCCCGTTCCGGTTCACGTAGTCGCCGACCTCATAGAGCATGGCCGCCGCCGACAACCACTCGCGATACTCGGGCGGAAGCTGGTGCACCGACTTCAGCGACGAAAACAGCAAGAGCGACGCCTCTCGCACATGCAGCGCATGATTCATGTCGATGCGGTAATGCTCAACTGCGCGCTTGATTGACTCCCACCGTTCTGATTCGATCGCGCGACCTGAACGCGTGCTGCGATCGTGCTCGGCTGCCATCTGGGCCAGAATGCCGTCGCGCAACCCGAGCGGCGAATAACGAAACGCCGACAGATGGCAGCGTTCCAGCAACTCCGCATATGCCATCGCACCGGCGCAGATAATCTCCGCCCGCCTTGGCCCGATTCCGGGAACCTTCTGCCGCTGCTCGATGGTCATGCGGGTGATCTGCTTGACGATGCGCCGCATCATCTCGCGCGTCACCGGCACCGCCGCTCGCCGGCCCTTGGTTCGGGTGAGGTGGCTCGCGATGGCCGCTAGGGCGTCTGCCGTTCCCGAGGTAGCGATCACGGTTCTCACCCGGGCGGCGCGAATCCGGTTCTGAATCCGCCCCACTTCGCGCGTCACAAAACTTTGCAGTTGCTTCAACTCGCGCTTGCGGGGGGGATCATGCTTCAAAAACTCACTCGTCAGCCGCACCGCGCCCAGCGGGAGGCTCACCGTGTCGCGAATATGGCCTTCGCGCGATAGAGTCAGCTCGCAACTGCCGCCGCCGAGATCGACCAGCAAAACATTCGTCGCCCCGAGCCGCGTATTCGAAATAATTCCCAGGTGAATCAGTCGGGCCTCTTCAAGACCGGAAATAATTTCAATCGTCCATCCAGTTGTCGAACGCACCCACTCCAGAAACGCATGTGAGTTGCGCGCATCGCGGAGGGCAGCGGTTGCGACTACTTTCACCGCGTCGGTACCGCACTCCTGAATCGAACGATGGAATCGTCGCAGAACACGAACGGTCTCCGACATCGCCTCGGGCGCGAGCAACCCGCCGGAGAAAACGCCTTCGCCCAGCCGCGTGACCTCGCGGTCTTCGTGCACCTCTTTGAAGTGCCCGGCATGCAACCGGGCAATCTTCAGGCGTACCGAGTTCGACCCAATATCAATGGCTGCAAACGTGGGCATTCGAAAAGAAAGCTAATGGATCTCTCCACCAGTGATCTCACAATCAAGCCGCGGGATGCAACCCCATACAGAATTCACCCGAGCTGGGGTTGAAATGTATTTTGGTTTCACCAAGGATTGAACCATGCTGCACGCTGGTCCGCAAAATCCAAAGTCTATCGGGGCACAAAGAAGGGAGCCCGAATTTTGGGCTCCCTTTGGTTTTTTTGAAGCGAGCGCTAGTCGTCGTCGCCGTCGTTGTCGGGCGGCTCGGGCGGGCCTTTTTGAACTGATTGTCCGAGGAAGAAGTTGGCGGGTTCTACGGCTACTACGGGCTGGTATTGGCGTTGCGATCCCTGGAAGAAGTTTGACAGATCGGTGGAGGAGCGGGCATCGGCAACACCCATGATGCCTTCCGGGATTCCGTAGACCCCCTGGATGGTGCGCAGGATGCTGCCGAAGTCATAGGTGCCATTGTCGATGTAGCCCGACGGCGTGTAGGCGGAGATGACCAGCAACGGCACCCGGAAACCGGTTTGATAATCGGCCTGGCAATTCATGGTTGTGCAAGGCAGGCCCGGCTGGTTGATGGCCGGCTGATTGTCAGACCAACCGCCCCAGTCATCCCAGGTCACGAGGATCGCAGTGTTATTCCAGAAAGTCTGGCCGTTGTCGACTCCGGAGGTGCAGGTGGGATTCTGGCCGATGGCATTGACCACGGCCGTGACCCAGGACGGACCATACTGATCGTTCGGACCGGCGTGATCGGACCAAGTTCCGTTGGGAATCACCCAGCTTACGCTGGCGAGATTGCAGTTAGTGATGTCATTCAAAACATCGGCCCCCTTCAAGTTGAGGTCGACCTTGGTGGTCCACTCAGTGCCGGTGCATTTGAGCTTTGTGTCAGTTTTGTTGGTGAATTCCGGAACGCAGATGTCCGCGATCGAGTTGGGCGCAGTCCAGATGGAGCCGGGCCCCGGAGCGTAGTACTTCCAGCTGATGCCGTAGCCATCGAGCACCGCTCCCATGTTGGTTTTGGTGTCGCAGAAACTGCCGACCGGATTGCCGGGAGGATTGTTGAGCGCGGTGTTGGTCAGGAGGCATTCCTGAACCGAGCCCGTGTCGAAGGCACTGCCGCCGCTGCAAAGCGTGCCTCCGGAGAGCAGCGGTGAGAGCAAGGTGGTGGTGGCATCAGCGGGCGCAAGACAGCCAACCGCTGTACCTTTTGGCTTGTAGTTTTCGGAAATGAACGTGGAGTCCATGTCTTCAGCGGCAGAGCGGGCTGAGGTTCCGGTGAAGATGAACTGATGGGCGGGATAGCTTGGGCCCTGGTTCGTCTGATACATGAAGTTTGCCCAGCCATAGCTCTTTGCGTAGGTGAGATAGGGATCGAGCAGGAATCCAGACGAGCCGTCGTAATTGGTGACGGCTGTGTTCTCGACGTAACCGTAGGATCCGTTGATCGGCTTGATCTGCCAGGCGCCGTCGTTGCGGCAAAGGTAGTTCATGGTTGCATCCGGATCGCACATCTCCTCCCACGCGGTGTGGGCATGGCTGGGGTCGTTGCTGCCATAGAGTGGGACAGGTTGCAGGGTGAAAGGCTTGACGGTGCCCGACCTGTTGGTGAGGCCGCAGGGCGAAATGTCATAGCAACTGGTAGTGACGGGGCTGGGCGTACAGGCTGCGAGGCCTTTGGCACCGGTTGGAATGGGGCACGCTGGAGTCAAAAAATGGAAGAGATTGTCGGGCGTGCGGTTCTCCTGAAAGATAACGATCACGTGAGTAATCTGTGGGGGGAATAGAGAGGGCTTCGCCTTTTGGGCAATGACATTTACGGGAAGAACGCTGGCGGAAAGAACCAGAGTTAAGAGAGACGTGGGGGCTAACTTCATACGACCTCCGGGGATGGGCAGGTGCGCGGCGCGGCAATGAAAGGGTGCGCGCGCTGAGCGCAGCTGTGAGTACTGGTTGCCAGAGAGGGGAGCCGACCGACCAGTACGCGAGCTTGGCCGCAGTATCCACCAGTTAAATCGCGCTGTCAATTATTGCCGGTAGGAGTTGCAACCGATTCGCATTTAGGTGCAGTGGATTGCACAGCAGAGGGATTTCAGGGCTGCAGGGCGTGCTGGCGAGCTGCGGCGCGGCGCTTTTCCTCTTCTTCGACGCGGAGGTAAAGCATGTAGAGCACGATGAGAAGATTGACGACTAGGATCGCCAACCGAATCCAGGTGGGGCGGTGAATGAGGTCGTCGACCTCAAATGGGACGTAAATGCCGCCGGTAATCGCCGCCATCCATTCGGCCCAAGGCAAGGCATACCAGAGGCCGTAGGCTTCGATGAAGCGCAATATGACGTAGACGCTGGCCACGAGCGCGATTTTCCAGAGGCGGATATCGCTGAGGCGCGACACCAGGTCGATGAAGACGCCGACATAATGGTGGTAAGGGCTGACATGCAGGAATTCGAGCAGGCTCTCAGCTATGCCCCAGATGCCTTTGTGGCGCATGGTGATAAGGCCCAGGCCGGCAAGGAAGACCATCAGACCTTTCGCCAGTTCGACGCTGGCCACGGTGCGAACACCCTTCAGGTGGTGACGGTCATGGACGACTGGGTGCATCGTGGCCTTGATGAGGGGCGGGGTTCTCACTGCTGGTGGCGCACGCTGGCGCGCAACTCCTCGACGATCTCCTGAGCCGCCTTATGGGCGGCGTCGTTCTGGCTGACTTCGAACGAAATCGCGCCGACGCGCGCATGTCCGCCACCACCATAGCGCTCGCAGACCTTGGCGAGATTGACGGTGGGCTCGCGCTTCGACCAAGGATTGGATCCGACAGAAACTTTCACTCGAAAAGAGCTCTTGCTGATGCCGACGCTGTAGATCGACTCGGGATGCAGGTAATACGGAACGAACTTATTGTAGCCCTCGAGATCGAGGTCGGAGATGTCGAAGAAAATAGTGCCGTCTTTTTCTTCGGTGCGCTGGCGCAGGATGTCAATGGAACGGCGATGACGATCGAGGAGTGGAGGCAATACGGCGGCCACGAAGGGCTCTTCGAGAATTTCGCCGAGTGGACGGTAGGCCAGTAGAGGGATCAACTTCTTCACGAAATCGTGTTCGGTTGAGGCTTCGATGGCCATGGTCAGCTTCATGGCTGGGGCCTGCATTTCGACGGCTGATTTGGCGTCGTCATACATGGCACCATCGACAATATCGGTCCAGTGCACGAGTTCGGCGACGGGATGCGGATCGAAGCCGAAGCGGTTTTCGGCAATCATGGCGATGAAGCTGGTGCAAGATTTGAAGGCCGGATCATAGAACTTGCGGTTGCTTTGATCCTGCTCGAAGTGGGCCGCGTCGGCGGGGGACAGAAACGCGCTCTCGTGATGATCAAACCACCAGGTGATTTTCGGCGAACTGGAGTACTTGAAATCGACGATAGCATTTTCATCGCCGTCGAACTGTTTTTCGTCGAACAAAGAGCCGGCGCGATGGAGCAGGCCGGAATAGACGAAGTCGACGTCGCCGCGCACGCGTTCGCGGTAAAAGCGGCTGAAAAGAGCCGCCGAGCAGGCGCCATCGAAACACTTGTCGTGGTAGAAAACCCGAACTCGCAAAATGTATTCCTCGACCGCTTTGGAGCGGCAACTGAAAAACAACAAGGGTTGCTGGTTTGGCGGCTTATGTCAAGACGGAACTTAAGTAGGTATCGTCCCGATCTGGCTTTTTCACCACGGAGTCACAGAGACACAGGGAATGGCAACTGCCAGGAAAATCTTGCTCCCGTGTGGTTCTTGAGGAATTAGGCCTCTCTTCTTGATCTTCGCTTGCATCACTTTTTGCGTCGCCGAATTTTCAGATCGAAACTGACGACTCCGTTCTGGTCGCGCAGCGCTACGATGGAAATATTGCGCGTTATGTTGTACTCGCCCTGGATGATCTGCTGATTGGAGACGGAAACGTTGGTGCTGTAGGTGACGGTGAGGTTGCTGACCACCTGCTGCTCAACCGTGAGCTGCGGCCCCTGCGTGCCGCGATAGACGCTGGTTTCGCTGTTCAGGCCCTGCGGGTCGATCTTGATGCGGCTCACTCCAAAAAGGCGCTGCACACGGCTGCTGACGCTGCTGTTGAGCGCTTCGTTGAGCAGGAGGTTCGAAGCATCACTGCCAAAACCCAGCGAACCGTTCGGCTGGGCGTAGGCAGCTTCTTCCTGGGTACGGCCGAGGGCGAGGAGCGCAATCACGTCGGCTTCGGGGAGCTGAGGTTCGGACTGCCAGGAAATCTTGAGGCCGTTGGGCGCGCTGGCGTCACCGCGAAAGCGCACCGTGATGTCATAGTCGCGCACGCGCGTGGTGGCCTGAAGATCGATGACAGGCTGCGTCTTCGCCGGATTGGCAAAGGTAACGTCGCCGCGTTCAAGCTGATATTTATTTCCGTTGAGCGAAATGTCGCCTTCCAGAACTTCGGCGCGGCCGAGGACCACGGGACGGTCGGCAGTTCCGCGGAGGCGCAGATCCGCGTTACCGGAGAGGCGGGCGGTAGCAGTCTGCATTTGCAGCTCCGGCGTCGTGGAGACGTGAACGTCGAGGCGCAACCGGCTGGCGAGGCTGTCGGTTTGCGTAAACACGATCGTGCGACCGCTGCTCACGAGATAGCCGCCGAAATCGAAACCGGGAGTGACCGCCAATTTCGTAACGACCACGTCGCCGCTTAGGACGGCGGAATTTGAGGTGCCAGTCAGGCGAAGGTTGGCGTTGGCGGTGGAGCTGACTCCCGGCGGATAGCGTAGACGAACACCCTGCGCGGTGGCTCCAACGTCTAACTGGATTACGCCGCGATCGTAGTTGGCCGAACCATTGAGCGCGATCGTGCCGCCGCCGGTGGTGCCGCTCAGATTCTGAATCTGGACGTGGTTGCGATCGAAGACGAGAACGCCGTTGAGATCGCTGAGACCGCTCGGAAAGTCTCGGTGACTGATAAAAGTGTCTTTTACGTCGAGGCGTCCCTGCAAGACGGGTTGCTGAAAACTGCCGGTCGCACTGAGGTTCACGCCGAGAGCGCCGCGCGCCAGAATTTTTGGATTCAGCGATTGCCAGAGGGTCATGTTGATGGTGCCGTCGAGGCCGAGGTCCATCTCTTGCGTGCCCGCCAGATGCGCCCGGCCATGCGCGGTGAAATCGGTGCCGCTGCCGCCAAGATGAAAGGCTTCGACGATGAGCGTCTGATCGACAACCTGAAATCTGACCGGCTCGATGCTGTGGACCTGGACCTTCTCTACTTCCGCGCTGAACCCGCTTAGCTCCGCGGAGGCCTTCCATTGTTGCGGGAAACGCAACGGGCCACGCATTTGCATCGTGCCGTCCATGGGAGAGCGGCCGGTAATGTCTCCCGGCAGGTAGATACTCAGCAGCGAGACGACATCGAGGTCATGGAAATCGAGCTTGAGGTCGGCAGGAAAATCATTGTCGAGGCCGATTGTGCCGTTAATGTTCAAGCCTGAGGTGCCGAACGCTGAGTGCGCTTTGACATCGAGCTGGCGTCCTGTGGTTACCGCATCGACGAAAAAATCGCCGGCGCGTTTCTGATCGAGAGCGAGATCTTTCAGGCGCGCGTGCAGTTCGAGCGACGGCTCCTGCGGAGTGCCGCTGACGCGGGCCGAGAAATCGATGACGCCATCCATGGTGAAGCGCGTGGTCTGGAGGCGCGGAAAATGGAGCAGGTTGAGGTTTTGACCGGCGAGGTTGAGGCGAAATGAATCGGTGGTGGTGCTCAGGCCGCCGGTGGCGGAGAGCAAGGCATCGTAGGCCTGCGCCTCGACGTTGTTGAATTGCAGCTCGTCGCCTGCGAGGCGAAGATCGCCCTTCGCGGATGGAATTGCGACGCCATAGGCCTGGCCGTCGCGCACATCAAAATGGCCGTCGCCGTGAGGATCGGCGCGCGATCCTGAAAGATTGAAGGTGAGGTTGAAGGTGCCGGCGAGCGGACGGTCGACTCCGGCGAGGCGAGCGAACTCGGCGACGTCGGCTTTTTGAAGGTCGAGGTGAAAGGTGAAAGGAGCGTTTTCGAGCAGCTCACCGCTGACGAGGAATGCGCTGGCGTCAAAATGTGCGAGGGCGTGGCCGTGTATCAGGGACCCGTTACGGGCCGTGACATTGCTGCTGGAGTACAGAAGCACGGTGCTGAGCGCATCCCAGTGGATGGATTGGGCAGGAGTTCGCCGGGTTGCAGGCAGGAGAGTTTCGAAGTCATAGAGCTCGAGATTTCCGTTGAACGAAATCTCGGAGAGATGTCCGCTCGCGTTTCCGGCGAGGGTGGCAAAGCCGTGAACAGCGAAGGGTAATTGCGGCGATCCGTAGGCCGCCTCGAGGAGCGGCGTCCATTCTTTTATGTTGTGCGAGGAGATTGAGAAGTGAAGGGCCGAATTCTCTGACAGGCTGCCCGCGGCCTGAATTTCAGAAGCAGGTGTCGTAACGTGCGAGGCTGTCAAATCGAGTTCATCGCGAGCGCCGTGGTAGGTGCCTTCGATTTTTCCGCTGACCGGCATCCCTTCCGCGGCGATTCGGGACGGCGGAGAGAGATCGAGCTTCATACGTGTTTCGGAATCGCGGATCGAGCCGACCCAGGTGAGATCGAGCGCGCCGCTGGCATTGGCCACGAAGCTGAGACGATCGAGGGGAAGTTTCGGGGAACTCAGGGCATCGAGCGCAGGAGTGATCGGAAAACCGGCCACCTGAAGGCGAGCGGAGCCGTGCGGTATGGTTGCGGCGGTGGTTCGCGAATTGGCGCGGCGGGGCGCGACCGGCATTGATGATAAGAGCGCGTGCCAGTTTGTTATATCAACGTCGCCGGACACACTGCCCCCGAGCAAACTGGCCTTGAGTGCCGGGATGCGCAGGCGGACCGGGTCGAGCGAAAAAGCGGCCAGCACGCGCCCATCGCGCAGCGACAGCTTTTTTCCGTCTGACCAGTCGACGCCTTTCGCCTCCAGATTTCCATCGGCTGCAAAGGCCCGCAGGTTCCAAGTGCCTTTTCCGGTGAACTGCGTGGTGCCCTGCCGAAGATGCGGCTCCCGGAGGACGGCGGCCAATTCGGCGAGGTCGACCGTTCCGACGTATTGGCCGGTCACTTGCGGGTCGCTATAGTCCTGGAGTGCGCCGGCGAAACGGAACTCGGAATGTGCGGATTTTAAGGTGACATTTTTGATGTCGGCGTGATGGCGGGCGAGGACCACGGATGCGTCCGCACTCCAGGCAAATTCAGCGTATCCGTCCCATTTTGTCCGCACATTGCCGGCGGTAAGGTGTGCTTCGTAGTGTTGACGCAACAGCGAGTAATCGAGGAGCAGCGCGAGATCGCCGCCGGTGAATTCGAAGGGCACATCCTGGTCTTGCCACAACAAGCGGCCGTCATGCGCCTCGATGCGCGCGACCGAGAGCGAGATTAAGTGCTCGACCGCGGTGCGGTCAGAAGAAAACTTGACTGTCGGGGTGGGGATGTTGGTTGTTCCATCGGGATAGGCAATGACGTGAAAGACCGGGCGCTCGAGCACGAGCGCGTGCAGCCCGATTGAAGTTGCGAATAACGAGATGATTTTCATCTCGGCCTGTATACGCTCGACTTGCAGGAATGGAGCCTGATCGGGCGCTTCGCGGCCATGAATGGTGAGATTGCGGGCGTCGACTCGGAGGCGAAACGGAATGCTGTGCAACTCGCCAAGTTCGACGCGACCGCCGGTCGCCTGCTCGAGTTCGGCAATCACGCGACGACGAATGCTCTGCTGAAAAGAATCTGTGGTGACCCACCAGGCGAGCAGGGCGAAGGCTGCGACGACAAACGCGCAGAAAGAGAGGAACAACTTTCGCAGGATGCGGCGACGCACTGGGGGAGCGGGCTGCTCGCTCAACGGTTCTGCTCTCCGGATTTGGCGTCAGGGGTGAGGATGTGGCCCTCGGTGCGAAGGCTCGCGAGCCATCCGTTCAGCAATTCATTCAGCTTTTTCTCCGCCAGCACAGTCCTGATCCGGCCGTAGACTTCGGTCAGGGGTTTGGCCTGCGAACCGGCCTTTTTCAGTTCGGGCAACAATTGATCGTGGTAATAGCTTTCAATGGCCTGTTGATCGATGTGGACCGAGGGACGGAGCCGGTCTTCGACAAGCTTCATAAGTTGAATCTGATTGCCGAGGCGCGCTTCGAGATCCTTTTGAGTGAGCCCATAACGCTGAAGGGCAGAGTGCCAGGCCTCTTCGGTGGAGCAATTCGGTTGCACCTTTCGGACTTCGGCGACGCGCGACGCGACCTGATCAGGTGGCGCGGGCTGTGAGGGGCGGACCTGCTCGCGCAGCAACTCCTGATCGATTAGCCGATCGAGCGCGGCCTTTCGCTCGACGTCGGTGAAAGCGGCTGGATCCTTGCCATCCTCGAACGCCTCGAATGAGACTTCTTCTTCCCAATCGCTTTGCAATACGACGTGACCGTTGACGTTGGCGACGACGCGGTCGACGATAGGGCCGGCAGCGGCAGGGATCGGCAGCATGAACGCGATTAATACGAAAGCGGGCAACATGAAAGCGGGCAGGGCCGCCAGGAGGCAGGGCGCCAGCGACGGCGTGCGCCAGAGTCTTACTTGCCGGAATTTTGTCGGCCAGCGCTTCATTAAAAGGACTGTCCCACGTTAAAGGAGAAATTGAAATGTGAGGCTTGTTGAACGCCCCATATGCCAGTCTCCTGATTATTGACCTTGTTGATCGTTATATTAGTGTAGCTCGGAAAGGCCGGCGGGTTCAGATTGTATCCGAAGTCGAAGGTCAATGGACCGATCGGCGTTTGATACCGAACTCCCATTCCGACGGCGTGCGAGACGTAGTTGTAGCTGCACTGTGAAATCACGCCTTGCGGCAAGGGCTGGAAGCAAGCCTGACGGTCGGGCTGATGGAACCGGCCGATGCTGGGAAGCATTTCCTGCGGGCGCGCAAAGACGTTACCCATGTCGTGAAAGATCGTGAAGCCGATACTGTCGTGAAGGTAAGGCACAGTCACGTTCGGGAACCGCAGTTCGAGATTATTCAGAAAAACCGCGCTCCCGCCGACGGGATAGCCCGTGATCGGGTCGCGCGGGCCAGCTTGATTCAGCCCGAATCCACGATTGGAGTTGCCGCCGCCGCTATAAAAGCGCTCAGGTAACGGAATGAGGGCCTCGTTGACGGCCACTTTCTGGTCGGGATCCTGCACGATCGTGTTGCCAAACGGATTTTCGATTCCGATGGTCGTCGAACGCGCAAAGACGAATCTTCGCCCGGTGATCGGGTTGCGGCCAAACGAGTAATAGGTTGAGTTTTTCATCAATATCCGGCTGAAGTCGGCCTCGGAACCAAAATATCCGGACGCCACTCCTCCTTCGACGGAGGTATAGCTGCCGCGAGTTGTCTCCAAATCGTTATCGCGGCGATTGCGGACGTATAGAAAATTGGGCGAGCCGACACGCGTGGGTTTGGAGAGCAACGGAATCAGATCGCTCTCCACCTGGAGATTGGATGCCTCTACGCGGCGGTAGGTGAAGCCGTAGGAAATTGTAGTGAGGTCGCGATCATTGCGCCGGAAGAGCACCTGCAAGTTACGCAGGCTGGCCTCAAGGCGTTGCGAGGTGAAGGTCGCGACATCCACCGTGTTGTCATAGAAGGTAGTAAATGAGAGATGGATGTCCTCGCGGTTTAGGAGCTTTGGAATGTCGTAATTGACGAGCGCTCTTTGTTGGAGACGCCCGACGTTGCCCTTGAAGGTCAGGGTCTGGTCACGGCCGCCGACGTTGTTGCGATTGATGGCGAATAAACCGCGCGGGCTGATGCCGGTCTGGCCGAGCGGCTGGTTACTGCCGACCGTGGGCTGTCCTGTCTGAAATTCGAAGCCGCCGCCGTAATCGAAGGTATAACGCTTGGCTTCGCGCGCGGTGACGACAACGTTTTTGTGTGACTCGGTGCCATCCGGATTCTGGATGGCGGTGTCGACCTCGCTGAACAATCCCAAATCGTACAAGCGGCGCTGGGTCTCGATCAGGTCGCTCTGGCTTAACGGTTCGCCCGGATGCACGCGGAGTTCGCGGCGGGCGACTCCGGGACGGGTGTAGTGAAGACCGTCCAGAAAAACCTGGCTGGTGAAAAATTGCTCGCCTTCGTGGATGGTGAAGGTGACACCGACGCGCGGCAAACCATTCGGACCCGCCGGCGCGGCGACGTATGCGACATCCACGACGGCCGTGGAAAAGCCGTTGTTGAAGTATTTGCCGAGTATGAGGTCGCGATCCGCAGCGAGGGTTGATTCGTCGAAACCCTGGCCTTCGGAGGTGGAAATTTCCGGAATCTGATCTTCGGGAACTGTGTAATTCCCTTCGATCCGCACCCAGGCAACACGAGTTTGGGGACCTTCCTTAATGACGATGTCGACGGCCAGCAGCGATGAGTCATGCTGGTAGTTGGTGATGAGCTTGCCAGTCACTTCAGCCTGGCGGAATCCGCTGGCTCGATAGAGGCCTTGAATATTGGCGACATCCTGGTCGAGCAGCGCCTGGCTGTAGCGGCCGTGGTTGAAAAGACGCCCGGCGGACTGATCCTCCAGATGATTGCGGATCAGCTCATCTGGAAAATACGCGTTGCCGGAGATGCGGATGGTGGCGAGTTTGTGGCGCTCTCCGGGATTGATGGTGTAAATGATGCGCACACTTTTGTTATCGGCCGCGGTGTGCTGGCTGACGGAAACGGTGGCCTCGAAATAACCGAGCGCCTGCACGTGATTCTGGATGGCGCGGGAGCCTTCGTTGAGCAGGTCTTCGTCGACAGCGCCTTCCTGATAGATCGGAACGAGACGCCGCAGCGTGCGCTGGCTTAGTTTGAAGCCGTCGGAGGCAATCTCGACCACCGGTCCGCGATCAATCCGGAAGGTGTAGTCGACGGCATTGCGTTCCGGATGGTACTCGGAACTGGCCAGCGAAACCTGCGCCAGAAGGCGATCCTGCTTTTGATAGCGGGACCGGATCCGCTGCAAAGCGCGAGTCATCCGGGTGGAGATAACCGGGTCGCCGGTGTGCATTTTTGCGATGTCCTTGATTTCGCCGCGAGAGTAACTGGCATCGCCTTCGACGATAACCTCGCCCACGGCGGCGCGTGGGCCAAGAGCGATAGAAAACGTCAGGTCGACCTGGTGCTGCTCGTCATCGCGCTGTTCTTTGGAGTTGATTTTAGACTGATGATAGCCGTTCTCACTGAGGATTCGCTGCATGCCGGCGAGGGCGGTATCGAGTTTCTCTTTCGTGTAGAGCTCGCCCAATTGAAGGCGGGTGGCACTCGTGAGCTGCGTGGGCGAGGGATTGGTGGAAGCGCCTTCCACCGTGATAATGCCGACAAAATAGTTGGCGACGGTGATGAAGCGGAGGCGGATGCCGGCTGTCTCGGTGCGGTTCACTTCGGCTTGAATGTCGGCGAACCGGCCGGTGCCAAAGAGATCTTTAATGGCATCACGCAGGGTATCGCGGGTAAGAGGCTCGCCGATCTTCAGCGGCGTTTGCGCGACGAGCAGGGTGGCTTCTGCTTGCGGGACGCCGGGCAGATCAATCTCGTCGATGGTCAATCCAAGATAGGGAGAGATTGCGCCAAACTGGGACTGGGCTTCTTCCGGCTGTTGCGGGGCCGGCGCTTGGGCGAACTGAGTGGCCGATGCAGGACGGACGCCCATTGCGATTATCAGTACCAGCAGGGGCAATATGAGCGGGACGATGGCGGGGCGCACGGCGTGTTTTCTTGGCAAAATCTCCCTTCCCGCCGCCCGCTCGTCGAACGATGAACCCTTCGGATTCGATGAACGGATCATCGCCACGCGTTGCTCGGATGAAGTTTAAAGACTGCAACCTATAATAAAGGTTTGAAGGCTTAGGAAAGGTAATCGCTTTGGAACGGACGGCACCGCTGGCCGCGAGCTGGGGAGCGGCATGTTTGGTTCCAGCATTTCGAGCATGGACATCATTAGCATGAACATCCTGACCGTGGACGACCGCTATTCTCGGCAAATTCTTTTTAAGGAGATCGGTGCCGAGGGGCAGGGCAGGCTTTCGCGGGCGCGCGTTGTGATTATCGGATGCGGCGCTACGGGGTCGGTTCTTGCCACGCTGTTGGCGCGCGCCGGTGTGGGAACAATTCGCATTGTCGATCGAGACTATGTGGAAGCGAGCAACCTGCAACGGCAGTCACTCTTCGATGAGAATGATGCCCGCGAGTCTGTGCCGAAGGCGATTGCGGCGGCGCGGCAGATCGCGCGTTTTAATTCGGAGATTGTAATCGAGCCGCGGGTCGCAGATCTGATCCCGCGGGATGCGGAGGCGCTGCTCGGCGGAGCCGACCTTATTCTTGATGGCACGGACAATTTTGAGACGCGTTACCTGATCAACGACTATGCGGTGAAGAGTTCCCTGCCCTGGATCTACGCGGCAGCGGTCGGCAGCTATGCCGTGACCATGAATGTGCTCCCCGGCGAGACGGCTTGCCTGGCGTGCGTTTTCCCTCAACCGCCGCGGGGGGCAATCGAGACCTGCGAGACGGCGGGCATTCTGAATTCCGCTGTCAACCTGGTGGCTTCGGTTGTCGCGACCGAGGCGCTGAAATTTTTAGTAGGCGCGCGAGAGAAGATGCGGCGGACTTTACTCTCGTGGGACCTATGGGCGAATGAGCAGGCCGAAGTTTCTGCGGTGTCGCCGCGCGCGGGATGCCGAGTGTGCGGCGAGCGGGAGTTCGCGCATCTGGCCGGCGAGGGCCGGCCTCACATCACCCTCTGCGGACGCAATTCGGTGCAGATTCACGAACGCGAGCGGCCGGTGGATTTTGCCGAGATCAGCGCGCGCCTGCAACCGCTCGGAGGCGTGCGGCATAACAGCTTTGTGCTGAAGTTTTGCCGCGAACCGTACGAGATCACGCTTTTTCCGGATGGGCGGGCGATCGTCAAAGGCACGACGGACACGGCGATTGCGCGCAGCCTTTATGCGCGGTATATCGGGAGCTAGACTCCGGCTGGCCCTTCGTTCTTTATCACCGTTCTCGTCATTACTTTCTTATCAACCATCTCGTCATCCTGACGGTTGCGGGAACAAATCTGCGCTCATTATTGCTCCAAAACGCCTGCTGGGCGCTGCATCTGGCTGCAGGTTGTGCGCATGAGTTTTCACCGGCGGGCGCGGCGAGCTGCAGGCGAATCACCGGGTTTTAGCCGGTCTTTACCCGATACCGCCCGAAATGCCCGAGGATCGCGGGTTTTGGCGGGCCCACGCGCGACTGGCACGCAAACTGCATCAGATCAGTCAGTGCAGTTTCGTTCGTGGAGGCAGTATGCGACCCTATTTTGCTTTGTGCGCGGTAGTTCTGATTGCTGTTGCAGCTTTCGCCCAGGAACCACATCATCGCGACCGGCGGCGATTTTCTGGAGAAGGCTATGAATACGGATATACCTACGCGCCGCTCATCACAACACCTATGCTTTCGTTCGAAACCGTCTCGCCGAATCCTATCGGCGCGTCGAATGCGACGACCGGGCTAATCGCGGGCGCTACCAACGCGACCGCGTCGGAAATGCCAGAGGGGTTCACTAGTTCGGATTACACGGTGGCGGTCTGGTATCAAGGCGGTTCGCCGGTCATTGAGCCGGAAGTGAGCACCTGGCCTGTACCTCGGGAAGGTGAAGCGGGCATGATGCACGGTCCGCGAGGCTACGAAGCGGGCGAGGAGCGAGGCGAGATGCACCGCGAGGAGCGGCACGAGAAGCGCGCCGAGTGGATCTATTTCTCCGGCGCCGAGCACACGACCGATGTCGCGAGCGCCGCTAAAGGTCCCGGGCCGGGCAAGCACTCCTACACGAACGGGGATGTAACTCGCCAGAACGATCAGAACGGCAACGTCAAGTACGACAGCAAGACGGAAAAGATTCAGTAGCGATCTTTCCGCGTAGTTTTTCCCTCCGTCATGGGGAACGGTGGCTCTCGGTCGCGTCTTCAAATCGCGGCTGAGGGCCCTTCGTTTTTGGCTGTGTGGCTCGGGCGCCCGCGTCGCGGAGGGCCGACTATTTACCGCCGCAACTGCGTCGCACACAAATTCTTCTGTAGAATCCTTCACTGAATGTGGAGGCCGATTCGTGCGCACGCTTAGCTTTTCTCTCCTCGGAGTGATCGTCTGCTCCGCTGCTCTCATCGCACAAACTCTTTCGCCGCTGGTGCGCGGATTCGTCAAGACCGACGCTCCCGTAATTGCGCTCACGCACGTGCGTGTGATCGACGGAACGGGAGCCGCCGCGCGCGAAGATCAGACCATTGTGATCGCCAATGGAAAGATCGAGTCGGTTGGCGACGCGGCGTCAGCAACCATTCCGAAAGATGCGCAGGTGCTAGATCTCCACGGCTACAGCGTGATTCCGGGGCTGGTGGGAATGCACGACCACCTGTTTTATCCGATGGGCAACGCGATCTTTGGCGAGATGGCTTACAGCTTTCCGCGCTTGTACCTCGCGGGCGGCGTGACGACGATTCGCACGACTGGCGCGCTTGAACCTTACACCGATCTCGAACTCAAGAAGCAGATTGACGGCGGCCAGACACCGGGGCCGAAGATTCACGTGACCGGGCCGTATCTTGAGGGTCCCGGCACTTTTGCTTTGCAGATGCACGAACTGAGGGGGCCGGACGATGCGACCAAGACGGTCAATTTCTGGATGGACGAGGGCGTCGACAACTTCAAAGCCTACATGTTTATTACCCCCGCCGAGCTGTCGGCGGCGGTCGCTGCTGCCCACAAACGCGGCGCGAAAGTGACTGGGCATTTGTGCTCGATCGGCTTTCGCGAGGCAGCGGCGATCGGCATTGACGATCTGGAACACGGACTGCTGGTGGATACGGAATTCTATCCGTGGAAGAAAGCAGGGGAGTGTCCGGGGAAATCCGATTACGAGTTGATTTCGAAGCTGGATGTGGAGAGCGGCCCCGTGCACGACATGATTGTCGATCTGGTTCAGCACCATGTTGCGGTTACTTCAACGCTCCCGGTATTCGAGATGAGCGTGCCAGGGCGTCCGCCAATTCAGCAGCGGATTCTCGACGCGCTGACGGCGGACGCGCGCAGTGCGGTGCTCAACAATAAGGTGCGGGCGAGTGACACGAATGCAATCCGGCAGCGCTATCACAGCGATTCGTCGCCATGGCCCACCGCGTTCAAGAAAGAGATGGAGTTCGAGCACGCATTTGCAAAAGCGGGCGGAACGCTGCTCGCGGGGCTCGATCCGACCGGGATGGGAGGGATCATCGCGGGCTTTGGCGATCAGCGCGAGGTTGAACTACTGGTGGAGGCAGGTTTCACGCCGCTAGAGGCGATTCACATTGCGACCTACAACGGAGCGCAATTTATGGGCGACCTCGATCGCATCGGCACTATCGCGGCGGGCAAGCAGGCTGACCTGGTGGTGATCAAGGGCGACCCATCCAAGCAGATTGAAGACATCGAGAAAGTCGAGACCGTGTTCAAAGACGGCATCGGCTATGACTCGGCGAAGCTGATTGAGTCGGTGCGGGGGATGGTCGGTAGCCGCTGAAGCCGGATCAGATTGGGGTAACGTCTGGAACGCTCACGACCTACGGAAAACGGCGAACAGGAGGCGCAAACTTGTGCTAACGCTGATTTCGCCAACTACGAGACGACGACGCCAAGCCTCTTCAGGAGGCGCTCACCGCAGATAATAGCCACCACTCCCGTGAGTATTGGCAAAGTAGCAACCATTAGCCCGAACATAGGGCTGAATCCCATCGTTCGAAGTAGGTAAGCGTTGCCACTCTTTATGCGATACGAGTCCTTGAACCAGAAGTCCGCAGTCGTTGGTGTTTCTAGTTGCACGTCCGTATATCCTTCTCCACGCCTCAGAACTCTAAAGTAAATGTAATCCGACCTTTGGTCGGATACGGACACACGAAGATCTCGATTGACTGCCGCGATGTCATGGTCACTAATCTCCGTGACGAGTTCCGAATCTTCCTCTAGATCGGGGTAATATCCGACCGCGTAACGATTATCTTTTTTCGTCTGGCGAACAAGCACTGAGAAGCCGAGGTCGCCAGCGTCCTGTTTCGACGAGACGTCTCTAGTCAATAGTTTCTCTATGAGCCACCACGAGGGTCGGACGTCTAGGGCGAAGACCGTGACAAACACCACCAGCGCCGCGAGCACTCTGATCAGATTGACAATGATCCGTCTATTCACTCTCTTGTCGCCCATTCAACGTTGCTACGAAAGTCAGATTACGGTGTGGGGTCGTCCTTCGCCACTGACTGTCGTAATATCCCCATTTCACCCAATGTCCTCCATCTAGCCAGTCCCGGCCGGAAAACTGAACCTCGCCAACCGTACACTGAGGACGAGTTCGAGCCATTCAACCCGTTGACTCGTTGCCTACATGACCCGATGACCAGATGATCCCAATCTGCTATCGTCGTTCGGTTGTCCTTTCACCCACATTCAAATGCCATTCTTCCATCCTTCCGGCCGTCCCTACCGCTTCACCATCCTGGCATTCATCAGTCTGATAGTGATGGGAAGCTATTTCGCCTACGACAGCATCGGAGCCCTCGCGCCTACGCTCATTGCGGATCTGCATCTCGACCGCAGCGACATCGGCAATCTTTACACCGCCTACTCCGTGGCCGCCGTCCTTATCGTTTTCTTCGGGGGCATGCTTTACGACAAGCTCGGCCCGCGCCGTTCGAGCTTCCTGTTCTGCATGCTGGTCCTGGTGGGTGCCACCATCGTCGCCATGGCTCACTCGCGCTGGCAACTCTTCGCCGGGCGGTTAATCTTCGGCGGCGGATCGGAAGCGCTGATCGTAGTGCAAAGCGCGATCATCAGCCGCTGGTTCAAGGGTAAAGAGATGGCCCTTGCCTTCGGCATCACTCTCACCATCAGCCGTATTGGAACTCTTTTCAGCTTCAACACCGAAGAACTCATTGCCCGCTACTTCGGAAGCTACCGAATCGCACTTTGGGCAGCGGCAGGCTTCTGCCTGTTCTCCGTACTCTGCAATCTGGTCTACAACGTCATGGACCTTCATGGCGAAAAGGTGCTCTCGCTTCCGACGCCGCAGGGTGGCGACAAGATCGTCTTCTCCGACATCCGGAAGTTCAACTCTTCCTACTGGTATGTTGTCTTTCTCTGCGTCACCTTCTATAGCGCCATCTTCCCCTTCACGGCCTTGGCCACCGACATGTTCCACGACAAATGGGGCCTTCCGCTAGTCAGCGAGTCCACGGGCGGTTTCCTGTCCCAGATCTTTGACAACTTCCGGCACATGTTCTCAACAGCGCCAGGAGTTACCAGCATCGTCATCTTCGCGTCAATGATCTTCGCGCCCTTCGCCGGTAACCTGGTGGACCGCATCGGCCGGCGCGCCACATTGATGGTTGTCGGTTCCCTCATGCTGATTCCCGCCCACCTCGTGATGGGCCTCACCCATTGGAACCCGGTCCCAAGCATGATCGTGCTGGGCGCAGCCTTCGTCCTGGTTCCCGCAGCTATGTGGCCGTCGGTTCCGCTGGTGGTCGAGGAGAAGCGTGTGGGCACTGCCTTCGGCCTAATGACAGCCATCCAGAACGTGGGCCTCGGACTATTCCCGCTTCTCAACGGCAAGCTCCGCGACGCGACCGGAACCTACACTGCAACGCAGATCATGTTCGCGTGCCTCGGCGTGGCCGGACTCATCTTCGCCTTCCTTCTGCTCAAGTCGGATCGGCGTCATGGCGGCAAGCTGGAGCAGGGAAAGGACAAGCAGTCAGCCTGAGTAGCCCCGGAGGCCACCGCCCTGGGGTGTGGATCTCGGCTTCCTCGGCGTACTTTTCGCCTTCCTGCTGCATGAGCGGGAGGTCGGACCGCATGGTCACAGGCTAGAGACGATCAAGGCCGGTAGGGCCTGACCCGGCCAAGAGCGGCTAGGCCTGCGGGGATACGCCGCTATCTGAGCGCCTCGCGGTAGGCAATAAGTGGGTAGGACGTATTACCAAAGTGACATGCCTCGTCTAAGTCGGGACTTTCTCGATGAAAAAGAATAGCTAGAAGTGCCTTGCTGACTACGGTTTTTGGTATTCTGAGCGAACCGAAGCGTTGCTGAGCGCCCGCGCGACGCGGTCGGCAAATCAGTACAACGATTAGAGTAAGCAGCCGCATCTGATGCAGTAGCGGCCGGAAAAGGCGACTTGACCGACCAGAAGCAGCGAATCACCGAATTAGAAGCAATTGAGCGGGCGAAGCAGGGTGACGAAGCAGCTTTCGAGACCCTGTATCAACTGCATAAGCGGCGTGTGTACTCCCTATGTTTGCGCATGGTGTCCAATCCTTCGCAGGCGGAAGACCTAGCGCAAGAGGCATTTCTTCAGCTTTTCCGAAAGATCGCAACCTTTCGCGGCGAGTCTGCGTTTTCAACCTGGCTGCATCGCATGACGGTGAATGTCGTCCTGATGCAGCTGCGCAAAAAGGGATTGCCATCAGTCTCGCTGGAGGAGACACTCGAAGCCGACGAAGAGACGCCGCGGAAGGAATTCGGCGCCGACGATACAAAGTTGAAAGGTTCGGTGGACCGGTTGCAGTTGCAGCGGGCAATTGATCGCCTGCCACCCGGTTACCGGACAGTTTTTGTACTCCACGATGTGGAGGGATTTGAGCACAATGAGATTGCCCAGATGGTGGGCTGCTCGATTGGGAACAGCAAGTCGCAGCTCCATAAGGCGCGGTTGAAGCTGCGGGATTTTCTGAAGTTCATGAGAGCCGAAAAGGCCAAGACTGGTTAGCCGCACTGAGGTTTCGGGGAGAGGGTGCTTATGAAGTGTTCTGACGTAGATCGAATCCTGCCCGACATTGTCGATGGCGTGCCCATTGAGGGCAGCCAGCATCTGGACGTTCAGTCCCATCTCAGAACCTGCGCGGACTGCTCTGAACTTGTGTCGGATCTCAAGATGATTGCAACCGAAGCCCGGCATCTGTCGGATAGCGAAAGCGATGAACCGCCAGCGAGAGTATGGGTGCGTATTGCTGCCGAGTTGCGAGCGGAAGGTCTGATCCGCGAACCCGAGCTAACTCGACCGGTTCTGGTGCCCGCGCGGCCACGGGGATGGAATCCTTTCTGGCTGGCTCCGATAGCGGCTGCGATTGTGGCGGCGGGATCGTACATGCTCATTCACCGGCCGGCTCAAACAGCGGCGCCGGCGGTCGCGCAGCAGGCAGCTAGCCACCAAACACAGGTTTCCGAGACGCCTTCTCAGCCGCCGACGGCTCAACCATCCACTGCGCAGGAGCCGAGCGCGCAGCAGCAAGCTCGAGTGCAGTCGACGCGGCCACCCAGAGTGCAGACGTCATCCCGCCAATCGGCCGCTTCCGAAGTGGCAAAAAATACCGCCGCGCCTGATATTCAGCCGTCTGGCCCTGCGGCTAACGACGACTCCGCGGAGCAGGCGGAGCTCGCCCATCCCTCGAGCGCCGAAGACAACCAGTTTCTATCCGAGGTTTCTCAGCGCGCTCCAACCATGCGCGCCACCTACGCAAATCAGCTCCAGGCAGTGAATGATGAAATCCGCGAAACCAAGGCGTACCTTAACCGGTATCCCGGCGACATGGACGCACGCCAACATTTGCTGGACGTTTATCAACAGAAGGCGATGCTGTATCAAATAGCATTGGATCGCATTCAATAGGGCAAGGGTATGCCGGCTCTGCCGGCTCGAAGGGGCTTTAGTATGGAAAGGCTTCAGCAGACCGCCGTTGTAACGCTCGCGTTAGCCACGTGCCTGGCATCGATGGCTATCGCCGAGTCGCGGAAGGAATACCGCTTCACCGTCGGTCCGAATGCCAACATCTCCGTCGATACCCAGTTTGGAGCTATCTCTGTTAAGCCCGGTGACAGCAAAGAAGTTGTCGTCACGGCAATCTCGCAATCCGACAAAACGGAGGTCGATAAGGAACAGCGCGGCAATCGCATTGAGATCGCATCGCACCTGCTTTCTGGAGCTGATCAGCAGAGCGGGCGGGTTGACTATGAATTGCTCATTCCGCGAGACGCGACCCTCAGCCTGCGCTCTTCCACGGGCCCGCTGTCAGCGGAGGATCTTCAGGGAGATTTGTCGTTCGAGGGAACGGACGCGGTCGTCAATGTTCACAACGTCAGCAACGGCCATGTCCATGTGACCACTATGCGCGGCGCGGTTAGTTTGAGCGATGTGAGCAACGGCCACGTGGACATTTCGTCAATCAGCGGCACGGTCGCCATGCATTCCGTTACTGGACCTTTTGTTCGGGCCAACTCCGGCCGCGGTAAGATTTTTTACGACGGCGATTTCGGCTCGGGCGGCGACTATAAGTTCACCACCCACAGCGGCGATATCGAGGCCGTGGTTCCATCGAGCACCTCTGCGGCCTTCAGTGCGCATTCCATACTGGGCAAGGTCTATAACGACCTTGACCTGATCCCGCAGCATTCGCGCTACCCATTTGAGCGAGGACGTTCCTTTTTTGGCAGCGTCGGCCAGGCTGGGTCGAAGGTAGTGCTGCACTCTTTCAGTGGTAAAATCCGCCTCAAACAAAAATAGGGACAGGTCATCTCCTGAACGATTCGCGAAGGCGGGCGTTTTGCCGCGCTTCGGGGAATGAGCGCCATGGGATTGCGCGCCGTGTTTCTTGTAGGCTTCATGGGATCGGGCAAGAACACTGTTGGGCAGGAACTGGCCCGTCGGCTTGCATGGGATTTCGTCGACCTTGATGCGCGCATTGAGGCGCGAGAAGGACAGCCTATTCCCGAAATCTTCGGCCGTCAGGGAGAGTCCGTTTTCCGTGCAGCCGAGACTAGCGCGTTGCGCGATCTGACGAGTTCTTTGGAGCACGATAGCGTGGTGGCTCTTGGTGGCGGCGCGTTCGTGGGCGAGGCAAACCGCAATTTGCTGCGGTCGTGGCCTTCAGTATTTCTGGATGCGCCGGTTTCTGAACTCTGGCAACGCTGTCTGCAACATGAGGCCGCCGACGGTCGCCAGCGCCCATTGCGAAACGACCCCGAGCAGTTCGCCCAGCTCCATGAGCAACGTCTTCCCTTTTATCGTCAGGCGGCGCTGGTCGTGCAAACCTCCGGCAAAGATGCCTCGGCAATCTCCCAGGAAATTGAGATCGGATTGCGACTGGGGTAGGCGTCAGCGACTGATTACCGAAGACATTCGGGGCATGCGCTTTTGAACGCCGCTGGAGGAGCTTTCTCGCTAAGATCGAAGGATAGATTTCGTCAGGCTGTTCGAATTAAGCAAACAGGAGAGACTCCAGTGAAGTTGCGGCTTTGGCTGATCATTCTTGGCGCCGTCATAGGACTCGCGTGCTGCGCCGCTACGGCGGCGGCTTCGTCCAAAGACAAGGACAAAGATAAGAAAGAACACGAAAAGCAGAGCATTGACTCTGGCTCATTTGGCGTATTTATGAGCGGCCATCGCGTGGGCACGGAGAAGTTCTCCATCGATCAGACCAACACCGGCAGCGTAATCAACTCCCAGTTCACCACGGAAAACGACCCCAACACAGCGGTGCAAGAGTCAACGCTTGAACTCACTGCCGGGGGTGATCTGCGGCGCTATGAATGGCAGGAGATCAGCCCGGACAAAGCCCACTCGGTGGTTACACCCAACGACCAGTTCTTGAGCCAAAAATGGAGCGCCGGCCTGGGCGAAAAAGAACACGACCAGCCATACCTGTTGCCGCCCTCGACCAGCATCCTCGATGACTACTTTTTCATCCATCGCGAAGTGCTCGTCTGGCGATTCCTGGCGGCGACCTGCAAACAGGAAAAGGGCGTCGTGCAATGCCCCATCAAGCAGCGCTCGCAATTCGGAACGTTGAACCCGCGGCAGCATGCCTCTTCGCCACTGAGCGCCGAATACATGGGCCGGGAAAAGATCAACTACAAAGGCAACTTGCAGGAGTTCAACAAAGTCGAATTGCGGATGGAAAGTGGAGGCTGGACGTTATGGCTCGACGACCAATTCAAGGTAATCCGCATCTCTATTGAAGGCGAAAATACCGACGTGGTTCGCGATTAAATGTTCCGCGATTAAGGGGAAGGCACAGGTTTGCGCGTGCCGCCGATAACTATTGACTCTGCTCGACTCACGCACGTCGCGGGTTCTGTTCACACTCCTGCTGTTCGCACTCGGGCTGGGTTTTCTTTACGCCGCGCGACGGACGCTGATCCTCTTTCTATTCGCGATTTTCTTCGCCTATCTGGTAAATCCCGCGGTCGCTCGTCTAGATAAGATCGTGCACGGGCGCACGCGGGCGGTGGCGCTCATCTACTTTTTGTTGCTGTTGGCGGTCGGCCTTTTCTTCGTGCTGGCTGGGCCGAGAATCAGCCGCCAGGGCGCGCGACTAGGCGAGGCGCTGCCCGGTCTGATGGACAAGGCGGCGAGCGGTCAGATCTCTGGGCCAATCGGCGACCTGGCGGCACGCATCAGCGCCGAACGTGGCTGGAGCGCGGCCACACAGGCCCGCATTGAAGGTTTTTTGTACAGTCACCGGGAAGACCTGTCTCAGTTCGCGCAACGCATCGGCGTGCGCGTCGCGCAGGCTGCGCAGCAGGTGTGGGTTTTATTCCTCGTGCCGATCCTCGCAATCTTTTTTCTGCGTGATGGCGACATGTTCCATGGGGTCGCGCTCTCGCTGATCCAGTCGCGCGCACAGCGAGAGTTTCTCGAAAACGTGCTTAGCGATTTGAATGGCATGCTCGCGCAATTTATTCGCGCTCAACTTACGCTAGCCGCGTTTTCGTTCGTCGTCTACTCCTCGGTGATGGGAGCGATGCGCTTCCCGTTTGCCCTGATGCTGGGCACAGCGGGCGGCGCGCTGGAGTTTGTGCCTGTCGTAGGGCCGCTGGTCGCGGGTCTGGCCATGGTGATGGTCGCGGTGCTGACCGGTTACCATCACTGGCTGATGTTGGTGATTTTTCTGATGATCTGGCGAATGATTCAGGACTATGTCATCTCGCCACGCATAATGGGGGCCAGCGTGGAACTGCACCCGCTGGCAGCGCTATTTGGAATTCTCGCCGGCGGCGAAATCGCCGGTGTGCTCGGTGTTTATCTTTCAATTCCGGTGATGGCCAGCCTGCGCATCGTGTGGCGGCGCTGGAGACTGTATGCCGAAAAGCGAAAATTCGGCCCGCTCAACGAATACATTCCGCACGAAATTAGCCACGACAGAAGTTGAGAGCGGCGCCATTGAGCTGGCACTCCCGGTCTGAATTTTCCTTGGTATAAAATTAGTCCTTACCTTTTTATCTAAATATGTCTAACAAACTTCCTGTTGGAATTCTCGGTGCCACGGGCATCGTCGGGCAGCGTTTTATTCAGATGCTCGAACACCATCCCTGGTTTGAGGTCGCATGGCTCGCTGCGTCCGATCGGTCCGAGGGTCGGCCGTATGCGGAGGCCGCGCGCTGGCGCTTGAAAACCGCCATCCCCGCGCGGGTTGCCCAGATGACCGTCGCGCCGGCGCAGCCCGAAGGTGCGCCTAAGATAATTTTTGCCGCGCTCGATGCCTCAATTGCGCGAGAACTCGAGCCGCGCTTTGCGGACGCGGGCTGCGCGCTTGTTTCGAACTCCAGCGCCCTCCGCATGCAGGCGGACGTGCCGCTCGTTATTCCGGAGGTCAATGAGGATCACATTGCGCTCATCGAGACCCAGTCCTGGCGCAAGAAGTCCGAGGGCTTCGCGGTCACGAACCCCAACTGCTCGGCGATCGGTCTGGTGCTCGCTCTGGCTCCACTGCATCGGCAATTTCAGCTTGAGAGCGTAATGGCGGTGACCATGCAAGCTGTGAGCGGCGCGGGATATCCCGGAGTGGCCTCGCTCGACATTCTCGGCAATGTCATCCCCTACATCAAGAATGAAGAAGAAAAGATGGAAGAGGAGACACAAAAGCTGCTGGGCACGCTCGATGGGGGAAGCGTGGTGCCGGCTCCATTCGCAATGAGCGCGCAATGCAACCGCGTCGCCGTCGAAGACGGCCACACTGAGTCGGTTTCGGTGCGCCTGAAGAAGAAAGCCAAAGCGGAAGAAATTATCGCCGCCTGGAATGAATTTTCGGCCGAGCCGCAGAAGTTGCGTCTTCCCAGCGCGCCGGAAAAGCCAGTTATCTACTTGACGGCGCCTGATCGTCCGCAGCCGCGCTTTGACATCGATCTTGGCGGAGGCATGACAACGGCAGTTGGCCGCCTGCGTCCATGCAAGGTCCTCGACTGGAAATTCACCATCCTCTCGCACAATACGATTCGCGGCGCGGCCGGGGCGGCGTTGCTGAACGCCGAGTTGTTAAAAGCTAAAGGCTACCTCGGATGAGATGCCCTTTCAGCATTCCGAGCTGTTTTGGCATTGACGCATGAAGAATAGTGCTTAGGAGTCTGGGAATTAAGCCTCGACTTAGCAAAAGCGAAAAGACATGGAAGACGTAAACACGGTCATAATACCCACTGGAGTCAGGGACAAGATTCCCCATGACCAGTCTTTTCCAATTGGGGCTGAGCGGATTTCGATTGCGCTCGCGTCGGCGACGCAATTGCCACTGCTCGTTCTCGATTTTCGTTCGGATCGCTACAAGCACGTTCGTTTGGGTCATTTGTCTTTCTTCAGCGTCACCTACTCGGGCAAAGATATGTCGAGGGTCAATAGCCTTCTTCGAACTGGCGTCCCACTCTTCAACAGGACGATTGGAGTGCGACCCGTCTCACGTACGTCTCGGCATTTCGTTCAGCAATACATTCTGGAAACGGCTCTCCCGCGCGTCAAGGGTTGGCTTGATCAGCGTATCGGCCTAGAGCATCCGGGAGTGGAAGCCATTGAATTCTTCTTCGACGAGGGGAAAGAGGAATTCGTCGAAAAACAAGAAGCACGACGGCAACCGATGAGGGAATCCAATCCGAAGTCGGGGTCGGTAAACGTAGAAAGCCCAAAGGCAGCGTCAACGAAGAAGGATCCCCGCCCATGATCGTGATGAAATTCGGCGGGACCTCAGTGCAGGACGCCAAAGCCATCGACCGCGTCGCCCAGATCGTGCAGGGGCGACTCGCCGATCGCCCGGTCGTCGTCGTCAGCGCGATGGCGAAGGTCACCGATTCTCTGCTGGCTATGGGCAAGGCTGCCGGCGGCGGCGACCGCAAGACGGCGCTAAAAATGGCGCGCGCGCTGCGCGAACGCCACTACGAAACTGCCGGAGAGCTGCTGGGCACGGCACTCTTCACCGAATTTCACAGCGACCTGGGCGCCGATTTCGAGGATCTCGACGAGCTTCTCCGCGGCATCGGCGCGGTGGGCGAGATCACGCCGCGCACCTACGACTATGTGGCATCGTTTGGCGAAGTGCTGTCGAGCAAGATCGTGGCCGCAGCCTTTGTGGCACGCGGGCTGCCTGGCCTTCACGTCGATTCGCGCCAGTGCCTGCTCACCGACAGCGCCTTTACCAAAGCCGTTCCGCAATTCGAAGAGACCAATGAGCGATTGAAGAAAAAAGTAGCGCCGCTGATCGAAATGGGGAACGTGCCGGTTATGGGCGGCTTCATCGGCTCGAATCGCGCCGGCATCACGACGACTATCGGCCGCGGCGGCTCTGATTTTTCCGCCGCCATTTTTGGCGCGGGGCTGGGCGCACAACGCATCGAAATCTGGACCGACGTGGACGGCATGATGACGACCGACCCGCGGCTCTGCCCGGACGCCCGGCGCATCAAAGTCATCAGCTTCGACGAGGCCGCCGAGCTCGCATATTTTGGCGCCAAGGTACTGCATCCGGCGACGGTGCTGCCAGCGATTCAGCAGAATATTCCGGTCTATGTTTTGAATTCGCAGAATCCGACCTGCGAGGGCACCAAGGTCACAGCGCGCGCGCCACGCTGCAAAAATATTTTCAAGGCCATCGCTCTCAAAAAGAAAATTACGCTGGTGGAGGTCGCGGCCCCCCGGCGCCTGCTCGTCCACGGGTACCTCAAATCCATCTTTGAACTGTTTGATCAGCACGGCGTGGCGGTCGATGTGGTCTCGACGTCCGAGGTCAGCGTCTCCGTTACGGCCGAAACAAACGAGTCAATCCCGGCGCTGGCCGCGGACCTAGCGAAGCTCGCGGACGTGAAGTACGAGGGACGCAAGGCGATCGTCTGCCTGGTCGGTGTAAACCTGCGCGAAACGCCGGGAATCGCCGCCAAAGTTTTCGGCCTGCTCGAAGATGTGAAAATCCGCATGATCTCGCAAGGCGCATCGGAAATTAATTTGACGTTTGTGATCGAAGAGGACGACGCAGCGGAGGTCATTCGACGGTTGCATCACGCGTTCTTTGCAGAGGTGGATTCGGAAGTGTTCGCGTAAAATTGTTTGACCGCCGACACGCCGGGTGCACCGGGAAAATCCAATGACTTTTGCTTGGATTCGATCCTGATTTTCTCTGCGCGGCCGCGTATCGTGCGGTGAACAGGTTTCCAATGAAGCTTCTCATTCTCGGCCGCGGTAAGACTGGTTCTCTCGTCGCCGAGGTTGCACATGAACGCCGTCATCAGGTGCAAGTCCTTTGTGGCGCCGACAACCCCAATGCCAGCGCCCTCACTCCCGAAGTTCTTGCCCCCTTCAATGCCGTTATCGACTTCACCACACCGTCTGCGGCCGTCGGCAACATCGAGGCTTGCCTGCGCGCGCGCAAGAGCATGGTCGTCGGCACGACCGGATGGTATGAACAGCTTCCGCGTCTGCGCGAACTCGCCCTTACAGCCAATAGCGGCCTGCTCTACGGATCGAATTTTTCCATCGGTGTGAATCTTTTCTTCGAGATTGTCCAGGCCGCCGCGGCTGCCGTGAACTTCGATTATTCGGGACAGATATTCGAGCGGCACCATGCGCAAAAGAAAGACGCGCCCTCCGGCACGGCAATGATGATGCAGAAGATTATTCACGATTTGAGCAAACAGGAGCTTGAGATCGTTTCCTTCCGCGAGGGCGACGCGGTTGGGATGCATGAACTGGTGTTCAATTCGGCAGCCGACCGAATCTATCTTTGCCACGACTCCAAGTCGCGGCGCGGATTCGCGGAAGGCGCGGTCCGCGGCGCTGAATGGCTGGTTGGCAAAACCGGCGTCTACGAATTCCGGAAAATCTGGCGGGAACTTTAGCGTGAAACTCCAGTCGAGTTGCCGGCGCGAGCGGTGCTACCATATTTGCGTGGAAACACCGATCGGCGGCAGCGCCTTTGATCTGATTTCCTCCGCGAAAGGAGCAGATTCGACATGACCATCGCCCCTCTACTGGTCGTGATCACGATTCTGCTCTTCACACTGCGCCCCGGCCGCAACTACACGCTCAGCACTGCGATGCTGATTGCGGCATTCACATGGCTGGCGATCGAAATCCACCTGTTGCGAATATTGCGTGATGTGTTTGCCGTGGCCGTGGAACACTGGTTCGACTCGTTGATGGCATTCGGCGTAGCCATAGTGCTCAGCGTGCCCGCGATCATGCTTTATGTCGGGGTGCGTGATCAACTGGAACATCGTAACCCCGGGCGGGAACGTCATCCCTCGCCGGGCCATGCTCGCAACCGGGTTCTTGATAAGTTCGAGCGCCGGGTCGCGACGCTGATGGCACTCGGCTACGGGCGAACACAGGCGGAGACCACCGCCTTACAACAAATGAAGCGCGACCTCGACCGCAACTCGAGCGCGGGTGGCGTCTTAAGCGATCTGGCATCCCATCACCCGCCCCATCACGCCTCCGGCCATCACGTCTGAAGGCAGCCAAGTCCGTTCCGCCGCTTCCTGCTCCCGGTCTGATACCTGACACCTGCGGGTCTTCCGCGTTATTCTTAGAATTATGCAACTCAGAGGTTGTGGCACTGCATTGGTTACGCCGTTCACCGCTGACGGCGCTGTTGATGAACCTGCGCTGCGTAGCCTGGTGGCGTGGCAGATTGAATCCGGTATTGATTTTCTGATTCCATGCGGTACTACCGGAGAGACGCCGACGCTCACGCATGACGAGTGGTTGCACGTGATCGATGTGACGGTCGAAGTCGCCGCGGGGCGCGTTCCCATCGTTGGCGGAGCGACATCGAACTCCACCAGTGATGCGGTCGCCAAAGCGAAGGAAGTTGCGTCGCGGCCGGGCGTCGACGCAATCCTTACCGCGTCACCGTACTACAACAAACCGACGCAAGAGGGCCAGTACCGCCACTTCCGCGCCATCGCCGAGGCCGTTGAGAAGCCGCTGATTCTCTACAACGTTCCTGGACGGACGTCGGCCAACATTGAACCGGCTACTCTGGCGCGCTTGAGCGAAGTGCCGAACATTGCGGGCGTGAAAGAAGCAAGCGGCAACATCAGCCAGATCGCGGAAGTGTTGAACGTTGTGCCCGAGACTTTTCTGGTCTTCTCAGGCGACGATGCGATTACGCTGCCCGTGATCGCGCTTGGAGGAGTGGGCATCGTCTCGGTGGCGTCAAACGAAATTCCGCGCGAGATGGCCGATATGACGCGTGCCGCGCTCAGCAACGATTGGACAACCGCACGAGCGATTCATCGCAAGTATATGCCGCTCATGCAGGCGAACTTTATCGAGTCGAATCCGTTGCCGGTGAAAGCCGTGTTGGCAATGATGGGGAAGATTCAGGAGATCTATCGCCTGCCGATGCTGCCGATGCGCCGCGATACGCGCTCGAAGCTCCAAAAGATTGCGACGGATGTGGGATTGCTTGCACCCGCGGGCAAGGCCAGTGGACCCAGCGAGTTTTATGTTTACGAAAGCTGGGCCGCGGGTCCGCACAAAGTGATTTTGCACCGCGCCTCTTGCGGGCAGTGCAGTTCGGGCAAAGGACGCCCGTCGGGTCACGATCCGAATCATTCGAAGTGGCATGGGCCCTTTATAAACCCCATCGAAGCGCGGGAGGCGACGCATCAGATGCCGGGGGTGCTGATTCGCAGCGAGTGCAAGTGTGTGGCGTAGGGCGCGTCGCTACCAGTTGCTCGCCAAAAAGATGGTTCAGCATTGAACTGTTGCCTTGGCCCTTCTGGTTTTGAAGATTGTCATTCCGATTGAGGTGAAGAATCTGCAGCCAGTCACATACGTCACGATTGATCGAACCGACTACTCATGCCCAATTCGATATCGGAACTGAAGTCAGCCATCGAAAACTTGTGCGCGACATCGACTTTTGACGATCCTGCGGAAGCGAGGCGTGTCTTCGCCGACTTTCGCACGCGGCTTACGAGGGGCGAGATTCGCGCGGCTGAAAAAATCACCGGCGACAACGGCGAAATGCGATGGACTACGAATCCTTGGGTCAAGCAAGGCATTCTGCTTGGCTTCCGCCTGGGCGTGCTCAAAGAAATGTCGGACGGAGAGGTTTTCAATTTCATTGACAAAGACACCTTTCCGGCGCGGCGCTTGGCGCTGGGCGATCGCGTTCGCCTTGTTCCCGGAGGATCGTCAATCCGCGAAGGCGCCTACGTTGCCCCCTCGGTCATCTGCATGCCTCCTATGTTCATTAATGTCGGCGCGTATGTCGACGAAGGCACAATGATCGACTCGCATGCTCTGGTCGGCTCGTGCGCGCAGATCGGCAAACGCGTTCATCTGAGCGCCGCCGCGCAGATTGGAGGCGTGCTCGAACCGATCAACGCTGCGCCCGTCATTATCGAAGACGATGTTCTGGTTGGCGGCAACTGCGGAGTCTACGAGGGCACGCTGGTGCGGTCGCATGCGGTGCTAGGGGCAGGCACAATTCTCACGGGCTCAACGCCACTCTACGATCTTGTGCGCGGCGAAGTTTATCGGGCCACGCCGGAGCGTCCGCTTGAGGTTCCGGAGAATGCCGTGGTCGTGCCGGGCTCGAGAGCGATAACGAAGGGCAAAGGCAAGGCGGAGGAGTGGAGGCTGTCGCTATATACGCCCGTCATTGTCAAATATCGCGACGAAAAAACGGAGAGAGGAATTGAGTTGGAGGAGTGGCTGCGGTAGGCCGCGTTTTTGCTGACGCCGCGGATAATGCGATCGCTAAGGCAAGAGCGGCGCCGACGAAGCGGCCGAGAGCCTAGCCTGATCCTCCCCTAATCTGCGCCTCGTGTCCAGGTGCTTGTTGCGGAAATGCGCTTGCGCGCGCCGTCCCCACGCCCGCACGAAGAAATAATTGAGCGCGCAGCCAATCGCTGAACTGGCAATCGGAATCAGCCTTCCCGCCCACTTCTCCACCACTTCGGCGCTCGCCTGCGCGGCAATCCTCTGGATCACCTTCGGCACAAAACGGTTGACCACTTCTTTTTCCACCAACTCACGGCTGATATCGACGCCGGCCGCGCTCGCCGCCGCAATCCATAACTCGGCAATCTCGTCGTCGGTATTCAATTCAAATCCGTAGATCAGGCTGAGCTTTTGAATCGTGCGCATGGTGATGGCGGAGAGAATGCCGAGGTCCGGCATGATGGTCAGAATGCCGCCGAGCCCCAGGCCTGCGCCCTCGGCCGCGGCCATCTTCATGCCGCCGCGAATCACCGATTCGGCAGCATCGTCGAGCCGCGATATATCTACCGAGTAGACGCCCTGAAAAGTAACAATCGGCAATCCATGCGCGGCGCGCAATTGAAACAGAAAGCGCTCCGGATCGACTTTCACGGTCGCGTAGGCACGCGCCAAACCGCCGCGGATGGCGTCTTCGCTGCGCCGCCGCAGCCAGGATTTCTTCTCGTCGGGCATTGGGTTGATCGCGGGTCGTCTTTCCTGAGTAGTTTGTCGTTCGTCCGTCGGGACTCAGCTGAAATTACCTGCCAGATGACGACCGACGATCCTTCATTGAGTTTATCAGTCGGATAACTCCCCCATCTAAGCGGTAGAGACGCGGGTGCCGTGTGTCCGACAGCGTTACGAATGCAGCTGGGACAAACCCGGTCTCTTTGCGCGTGTGCTAGCATCATTTCTTCAATGTCCACTGGAAAACTGCATATAATCCCGCTCGGCGGAATGGGCGAGTTCGGCATGAACTGCATGGCCATCCGCTGGGGAGACGACATTATCGTCGTCGACGCCGGTCTTATGTTCCCGGAAACCGAATTGCTCGGCGTTGACATCGTTGTCCCCGACATCTCTTACCTGCTGGAGAATCGCAAGCATGTGCGCGGCATTATCCTCACGCACGGCCACGAGGATCATATCGGCGGGTTGCCCTGGGTTTTGAGCGAACTGAACGTCCCAGTGTGGGGCACCGAGTTCACACTCTCCTATGTCGAGGACAAACTCGACGAACACCAACTTCTCGACAATGCCGACCTGCGCGATATGCGGGCGGGTGAGCGGTTCACGATTGGCCCGTTTACGATTCACCCGCTTCAAGTGACCCATAGCCTCGTCGATTGCGTGGCGCTCGCGATTCATACTCCGCTTGGTGTGGTGCTGCATACCGGAGATTTCAAAGTTGATCCCACTCCAACGGACAATCGTCTCTTTGATCTGCACAGTTTCGCCGAGTATGGCAAAGAGGGCGTGCTCGCGCTGCTGCAGGATTCAACGAATGTTGAGCGCAAAGGCTACACGCCGAGCGAGCGCGCGGTGCACCGAAAGTTCGAAGAGATTTTTGTTCGCACGCAGCGGCGCCTATTCATCTCCTGCTTTTCGTCGTCGATTCACCGCATCAAGCTGGCCGTCGACATGGCGTGGGAGCATGGGCGCAAAATCTGCTTCATCGGACGCTCGATGAACAGCTCTTCCGAAATTGCCGAAGACCTCGGCTACATCAACATTCCCGAGGGCATGCTGATCCATCCCGGCGAAATGAAGAATTTCCCCCCGGAGAAAGTATGCGTAATGATCAGCGGCACGCAGGGCGAGCCGATGTCGGCGCTCTCGCGCGCAGCGGTGGATAACCACAAGCACGCCAAGATCGAAAAAGGCGACACGGTCGTGCTCTCTTCGCGCATCATTCCCGGCAACGAAAAAGCCATCTACCGGATGATCGACCATCTTTTCCGCCGTGAAGCGTTTGTCGTTTACGACGACGGCTCGTATCCGCCGGTGCACGTCAGCGGACATGCCAGCCAGGAAGAGCTGAAGCTGATCATCAACCTGGTACGGCCGAAATATTTCATTCCGATCCACGGCGAGTATCGGCAGCTGAAACTCCACGCGGAACTCGCCGGCACCATGCGGAGCGCGGTCGGCAGCGTGATGTTAATCGAAAGCGGAGACGTTCTGGAAATTGACGAGCAGGGCGCGCGCAAGGCGGGACGCGTGAACGTGGGCCGGGTCTGCATCGACTCCGGTTCACGCACGGATGTTGTGGAAGACCTGGTCATCAAAGACCGGCGCCATCTGAGCGAAGACGGCTTCGTGATGCCGATCATTGCGATTAATAAACTGACGGGGCGGGTCGAATCGGCGGCGGAAATTGTGACGCGCGGTTTCAATCCGGGCGACAATGGCGTGATCGAACGCGCCCGCGAGATTGTGATGGAAACACTCGACGCGTCAAGTGCGGAAGAGAAGGCGGATTACGGCGTTATCAAAGAGAAGATCCGGACGGATTTGAAACGGTACATCTCGCGCCAGACGCAGCGGCGTCCATTGATTATGCCGGTGATACTGGAGATATGAGCGATTCAACCCCGGCAGATAGAGAACGCTGAGAATGGTCTCACTGGCTGATATACAGCAGGCCCAACGCCTTCTCAAGGGCGTCGCTATCCGCACACCCCTCTTCGAATGGACAGCCCCGAACGCCGAGCGCAAGCTGTTCCTTAAGCTTGAAAACCTGCAGCCGATCGGCGCTTTCAAGCTGCGGGGAGCTTACAACAAAGTCGCTTCTCTCACGGAGGAGGAGCGACGGCACGGCGTTATTTCTTATTCGAGCGGCAACCATGCGCAGGGGGTAGCCTATGCCGCGCGCGCGCTGGGCGTGAAGGCCATCATTGTTATGCCGAGCAATGCTCCGAAAAACAAATTCGAAGCGACCGCCGCCCTGGGAGCCGAAATCGTTATCGTCGGCCCCGGAAGCGAAGAGCGCCGCCAGCGTGCTGAGCAACTCGCTGCCAAGCACGGTTACATCATCGTCCCGCCTTACAACGACGAAAAAATCATCGCTGGCCAGGGTACCGTCGCGCTCGAAGTTCTGGAAGACCTGCCCGAGGTTGAGACGGTCATCGCCCCGGTGGGCGGCGGAGGTCTGATTAGTGGAATTTCGGCGGCCGTCAAGCTTACGAATCCCGGTATCAAAGTGATCGGGGCCGAACCCGAACTCGCCGGCGACGCGCGGGCCAGCCTCCGCTCCGGTCACGTCGTCTCCTATGATGCCGAGCAGGTCTCGCAAACTCTGGCCGACGGACTGCGCACGCAAAGCATCGGCGCGATCAATTTCGCGCACATTCGCGCCTATGTGGATGACATCGTTTACGTTAGAGAAGACGAGATTCGCGAGGCCACACTCTCTCTCAGTGCCAATCCAAAGACCGTCGCCGAGCCGAGTGGCGCGGTGAGCGTGGCCGCGTTCATGTTCCATTCCCGGGAATTGCCGCCCACACGAAATAACGCGGCTGTGATCAGCGGCGGAAATATCGACCCTGAATTCCTGAAGGCGCTGCGCGCGGGCTAGTGCGCAAGTATTTTCTACGCGACCCTGCACAGCGACCCGTCGAAACACTCTCCGATCCGTTCCACCTCACGCGGAATGTACAATTCTCCGTTCTTACTTCGGAGGGGCGTTGACCGGCTGGATCGAACAGTTCTTCAAACTTTCGCAGCGCCACACCACCGTTCGCCGCGAAATTATTGCTGGGCTGACGACCTTCTTCACGATGTCTTACATCGTGGCCGTTAATCCGGCCATTCTCAAAACCGCCGGCATGCCGGTTGGCGCCTCGCTGACCGCGACCATTCTTACCGCGATTTTTGGCACGTTGATCATGGCCTTGTATGCCAATCGTCCGTTTGCGATCGGCCCTTACATGGGAGAAAACGCTTTTATAGCATTCACTGTGGTTCATGTTCTGGGCTACACGTGGCAAAGCGCGCTGGGCGCGGTCTTTGTGGCCGGAATCCTTTTCACTCTCATGACTCTGTTTCGGCTGCGGCAGTGGATGGTTGAGGCCATTCCGCCCACGCTGCGGTACAGCTACGCCGTCGGCATCGGTCTCTTTCTGACGTTCATCGGCCTCAATCAAACAGGGATTGTCGCACTCGGATCACCGGGAGCACCGGTGCGTCCCGGCCATTTGACTTCTCCTGCAGTCCTGCTGGCGATATTTGGATTTCTGCTAATTGTCGTGCTGACGATTCGGCGGTTTCCGGCCGCGATTCTGGCCAGTATTCTGGTGACGGCGCTTCTCAGCTTTGCGCTCAAGGTGTCACCGGCGCCGGCGGGCTGGGTTAGCTGCCCGCCGAGCTTGGCGCCGGTCTTCATGCGGTTCGATCTGCACAGTCTTTTGAGTTGGGGATTTTTTCCGGTCGTTCTGACCATCCTCATCATGGCGTTTGTTGACACCATGGGAACGCTGATCGGCGTTTCGGCGCGCGCCGGGTTTTTGGATAAGGACGGCAACCAGCCGCAGATAGAACGGCCCATGATGGCGGACGCTTTGGCTACCACCTTTGCGGCGGTGGTCGGAACCACAACCTCAGGCGCCTATATTGAGTCCGCGACTGGCGTCGAAGCCGGCGGACGAACAGGATTGACCTCGGTGGTCACTGCCCTTTGCTTTGTGGGGACGCTGTTTTTTGCGCCGTTCATTTCGGCGATTCCGCCGCAGGCTTATGGTCCGGCGCTGATCTTTGTCGGGCTGCTGATGCTGACGCCGATTACGCGGATTCCGTTTGACGATTTAAGCGAACTGGTGCCCGCATTCGGCGTGATTGCGCTGATGGCCTTTACCTATAATGTGGGAATCGGGATGACGGCGGGATTTGTGCTTTATCCATTTTGCAAACTGGTGTCAGGGCAACTTCGCGAAGTGCGGCCTGCACTTTGGGCGCTCACTGCGCTTTCCGCGCTGTTTTTTATTTTTTATCCGTACT
>JBAWAI010000039.1:0-2427 GCA_049589215.1 Terriglobales bacterium
CTCCAGCCTCGCCGTTTTGCTCTGGGCAACTCCAAAAGAAAAAGAGAAAACCGCCTTCATCGCATCCAGCCTTTACATCACCGGCATGTTAGTCGGAGCCGCGTTCTCGCTTTACCCCGTCGTCCTGCCCGCGCGCGATCCCCAATACAGCCTCACCATCGAAAACACCGCTGCCGCCGCCCACGGCCTCACCGTAGGCCTGATCTGGTGGTCGCTAAGCGCCCTGCTGGCGCTGGGCTATTTCGTTTTCATCTACCGCATGTTCCGCGGCAAAGTCCAGGCCGGAGAAGGTCACTACTAAAAATCGCGCGATTCGGTTCATGGGGCCATCGGATCATCGAACCCCGTCACGAACGTCCGCGATCTTCGTTTTTAGACCGCCCGATGTCCCGATCACCCGATGACCCGATCACTTCACTTATAATCAATCCATGAGCGCTCATTCCCACTCCGGCCAGCAACCGCCCACCCCGCAGCCCTTGCCCGGCGTCAGTGCCATCATCGCCGTCGGCTCCGGCAAAGGTGGAGTCGGAAAAACCACCCTGGCCGTCAACCTTGCTCTCGCGCTCGCCAGAACCGGTCTTCGCATCGGCCTCCTCGACGGCGATGTCTACGGTCCCAACGTTCCCCTCATGCTCGGCACCAACGAGCAGCCCAAGGTGGAAGGCGAAGGCCGAATCTCGCCCATCAAGGTGCACGGCCTCAAAGTAATTTCCGTCGGCTTTCTCAATCCGGGCGACAAGCCGCTCATCTGGCGCGGTCCGATGCTCCACTCCATCGTCCGCCAGTTCATCGGCTCAGTCGATTGGGGCCAACTCGATTACCTCATCGTCGATCTCCCGCCCGGCACCGGCGATGTCGCGCTCTCGCTCATTCAAACCGTTCCGCTCACCGGCGCCATCGTCGTCTCCACGCCCTCCGACGTCGCTCTCCAGGACGCCCGCAAAGCCATCGAAATGTTCCGCCAGATGAAGGTCGACATCGTCGGCATCGTCGAAAATATGAGTTTCTTCACCTGCCCGCATTGCCACCACGAGGTCGACATCTTTTCGCGCGGCGGCGCCGAGAAGACGGCCAAACAGTTTGACGCAGCCTTCCTCGGCGCCATCGAACTCGATCCCGAAATTCGCCGCGCCGGCGATAGCGGTTCGCCCGCCGTGCTAAGAGGCGAAGACTCGCCGCACGCCAAAGCCCTCTTCGAATTCTCCAGGAGAGTGGTTGCCCGCGTCGACGAAATCAAAGCCAACGCCACAGAGAACGTAATTCAGATCCAGTAGCTGGGCGTCCTTCTTCGATTTTCACTCACAAGACGCCGACAGACGAAATGTCAATTCCCATTCCGTCCGCGCAAAGAATCTGCGTGAACTTTCCTCCGATCCGCATCGTACAAGTTGATAACAGAGGTTGCGGCCCAGGCTGCAAAAGTTTGACTTGTCCGAACGCTGACGCCTAACATCGAGTCACCCCCAGGAGTGCTCGTGGAGATTACAGGCCAAACCATCTCTCATTACCGCGTGCTGTCGCAACTCGGCGGCGGCGGCATGGGCGTTGTGTATGAGGCCGAAGACCTCAACCTCGGCCGCCACGTCGCCCTCAAATTCCTGCCTCCCGAAACCGAAAGAGATCCCGCCGCCCTGGAGCGTTTTCAGCGTGAGGCTCGCGCCGCCTCTGCCCTCAATCACCCTGGCATCTGCACCATCTACGAGGTCGGTGAACAAAACGGCCGCCATTTCATCGCCATGGAACTGCTCGAAGGCGAGACCCTCAAGTCGGCCATCCACGGCCAGCCCATGGCGCTCGACCGTCTCCTCGATCTCGCCATTCAGATCTCTGACGCCCTCGACTGCGCTCACGCCAAGGGCATCATCCACCGCGACATCAAGCCCGCGAACATCTTCGTCACCAATCGCAATCAGGCAAAGATTCTCGACTTCGGCCTTGCCAAGCGTTCCCCCGATAGCTCCGTCTTTACGGCCGCGACCGTCGGCTCCGCCGCCACCGTCGACAATCCCTTCCTCACCAGCCCCGGCTCAACCGTCGGCACCGTCGCCTACATGTCTCCCGAGCAGGCCCGCGGCAAGGATCTCGATGCCCGCTCCGACCTGTTCTCCTTCGGCGCCGTGCTCTACGAAATGTCCACCGGCAACATCCCGTTCCGCGGCGAGACCTCGGCCGTCATCTTCGACGCCATTCTCAATCGTCCGCCCGCGCCGCCTTTGCGACTCAATCCGGATCTTCCGCTTCACCTCGAAGACGTTCTCAACCGGCTCCTCGAAAAAGATCGCGACCTCCGCTATCAAAGCGCGGCTGATGTCCGCTCTGACTTAAAGCGCCTCCGTCGTGACTCGGAATCGGGAACCATGGCGGCCGTCTCCAGTTCCAGCGCACTCCATCGCCGTCCGGAGGCGCTCGCGCCAAAGAAAAAGC
>JBAWAI010000040.1:0-4588 GCA_049589215.1 Terriglobales bacterium
GGATTCCGCTGAGCGCGTGAATGACGGCCGCGCAACACGATTGTTGGCAATGGGTCCGTCGCTCCAGAATCTGACATCTGCTAACATTTCGCTGAGTGGCTCTCGCACACAACAATCCCAACTTGCCGATGAAGGACCGGCTGGTCTCGGCTGCTCCGGTCGAGGACGATTCTTCTTTTGAGCTGAAGCTGCGTCCGCAGCGGCTGGCGGAGTTTATTGGGCAGGCGAAGGTCAAAGAGAATCTGGACGTGGCGATTCAGGCGGCGAAGTCGCGTGGCGAGGCGCTTGATCATGTGCTGCTTTACGGGCCGCCGGGCCTGGGCAAGACTACGCTGGCGACCATCATTGCCAATGAGCTCGCGGTTGCATTCCAGCAGACTTCGGGGCCGACGCTCCAGATCAAGGGCGAGCTGACCTCGATATTGACGAACCTGCGCGAGCGGCAGGTGTTTTTTATCGACGAGGTGCACCGGCTGCAGCCGGCGCTCGAAGAAATACTTTATTCCGCGCTCGAGGACTACAAGCTCGACATCATGATCGGGCAGGGGCCGTCGGCGCGCACGCATACGATGGACGTGAAGCCGTTCACGTTTGTGGGCGCGACCACGCGGGCGGGGCTGCTTTCGGCGCCGCTGCGGTCGCGGTTCGGATTGCTGCTGAGGCTGGAGTTCTACACGAATGAAGATCTGCGGATCATTATCAATCGTTCGGCTGAGATTCTGGGCGTGAAGATCGACCGCGCGGGCTCGGAGGAGATCGCTGGACGGTCGCGCGGCACTCCGCGTATTGCAAACCGGTTGCTGCGGCGGGTGCGCGATTATGCGCAGGTGCGGGCCGGAGGCGAGATTGATCAGCCGACGGCGAAGGCTGCGCTCAAGATGCTGGAGGTTGATCAGCACGGCTTTGACGAGGTCGATCGCAAACTGCTGCTGACGATTATCGAAAAATATCAGGGCGGGCCGGTGGGGGTGAATACGCTGGCGGCGGCGCTGGCGGAGGAGCCGGATGCGATTGAGGAGATCTACGAGCCATTTCTGATGCAGATCGGATTTTTGAATCGCACGCCGCGCGGGCGCGTGGCTACGCAGTTGGCGTATGAGCATTTTGGGATTACGCCGAATCGGCGGCAGAGTTCGTTGTTCTAACGGCGCGGTTCTGACGACGCGGTTTTAGTGGCGCGGAGGCTGCGCCCAGGTTATCGCCCAACAAACGGGCGCGAACCTGGGGCACCGAGTGAGTTTGAACCGGGTGAGTTTGATTGGAGGCGGGATGAAGGAAGTGATTTCGACTGAGGGTGCTCCGAAGGCGATTGGGCCTTATTCGCAGGCGATTCGCGCGGGCGGACTGCTTTTTACTTCGGGGCAGGTGGCGATTGATCCGGCGACGCAGCAGGTGATAGCGGGCGACATCGCGGCGCAGACTGACCGGGTGATGAAGAATCTGTCGGCCATTCTGGAGACGGCGGGCTGCAGCCTGGAGAAGGTGGTGCGGTGCACAGTCTTTTTGAAGAACATGAATGACTTTGGCGCGATGAATGAAGTTTATGCGCGCTACTTCAAGCAGTCGCCGCCGGCGCGGTCTACTGTTGAGGTTGCGCGGCTGCCGAAGGATGTGCAGGTCGAGATTGATGTGATTGCTTTGGCTTGAGGCGATTGCGTGGTAAGTCAAAAGCTTTGACCACGGAGTGCGCAGAGGGGCACGAGGAATGCGCTGCGCCTCTTATTATTCTTGCGGGAGATTCAACTTAGAAAGGACATTATGAAGACGATTGCTCTGATGATTATGCTGCTTGGCTTAATTCTGTTTGCGGTTGCGCAAACGACTCCGGCTAAGAAGGCTGCCGGCGGACCGACCAAGGTTACAGGCGAGCCCACCAAGACTCCCAGCGGGCTGGAATACTGGGACATCAAGGTGGGGACGGGGCCGGTCGCGCAAAGCGGCCACAACGTGAAGGTCGACTACACCGGGTGGCTGACTGATGGAAAGAAATTCGATAGTTCTGTCGGCACCGGCAAGCCGTTCCCGTTCATGCTGGGCGCGGGGCAGGTGATCAAGGGATGGGATGAGGGCGTGGCCGGTATGAAGGTGGGCGGCAAGCGGCAGCTGCGTATTCCTCCTGAGCTGGCGTATGGAGCGAAGGGGTATCCGGGGGCGATTCCGCCGAATGCGACGCTGGTCTTCGATGTGCAGCTGCTGGGCGTGGATTAAGATGACGCTCTGAAGTTGCCCTTGAACGATCGTGAGACAGAGATAGTTGGCGTTAAGTTATGGCCCGGGGGTTAGACGCAACGTTCGTGCGTCTCTCCGGGCTTTTCCGTTGCTACGTTTTTCGGCTGCCCGCTATGGCCTAACCCATTTATTGGCAACAGCATTTTTCGGAGTTGACGCGGTCGAGGTTGTGGAGCACACTTTCGGGCGGAAAAGTCCTGGAGGACTTATGCCATCGCTCCGCTCCCTGTATCTGCCTGCCGTCTTAGTCGCAGCTTTCCTCCAACTTACTATTTCGGTATCAGCCCAAGGCGAAAGCCAATCGATTAAAGCGCACGCTGCGGTCAATCTGGGGCCCGCGAATGTGTGCCCCGCCGGCCAGAAGTCTCCAAAGCCATGCAGCCAAAGTGCGAAGGTGAAATTCAATGTGATTACCACGACGAGTTTCGGCGGGGTCAAGGTTGTGACCCAGGGCAATGCCGGCCTCGACTTCAACCTGACAGCTACAACTTGCACAGGAACGGTTTCGGCTGGGAGCACGTGTGGAGTGACGGTCAACTTTACGCCGACCATCGCTGGGGCTCGTAACGGCGGGATTCAGATTATGGATTCGGAAGGCAATCTGATTTCTGCCACATACATTTATGGCATTGGGCAGGCGCCGCTTACGGCGTTCAACCCCGGAGTTGAAATCAATTTGCCGCTTAACGGCTATACCGGCGACGCAATGGCCCTGGATGCGGCGGGCAACGTCTATTTCGCGGTGAACGATAACAGCATCGCGGAGTTCGACCCGGTGACAGGAACGCAGACGACGGCCGCCAGCGGCGTGGGCAATGCGGACTTTGTGCAGGGGATGACCATCGATGGCGAGGGGAATATCGTCGTTTCCAGCAACAACATCATCAAGATTGCAGCCGTGTCGAGAACGCAAACGCCGATAGCGCCAGAGCTAAATGGGGCGGCCGGAATTGCGGCGGATGGACGAGGGAATCTATACATCGGCGACGATTGGGACAATTGGGGAAAATATGGATGGCCTCGCATCGCCGAAATATCTGCGAGCACGGGAAAAGTGCAAACCTTGCTCAGTGGCGACGTCGCGGGCGACACGGGCATTCCCTTCTTGAACCTGCCCTGGGGCGCTGCGGTCGACAGCGCGACCAACGCCTATGTCGCTTGCTCTAACTTCGGGCCGGTTTTCGAGTCGCTGGCAGGAACTCCTCCGGATAACGGCGACGGCATTGTTGCCAGCCGCCAATATACGGAGGTGGGCAACTTCAGCAACCCATCGGCGGTGACAGTGGATGCGGCGGGAGATGCGTATGTAGTGGACGGCGGAGTCATGGAGGTGCAGGTCGGTACCGGCACGCTCAGTCAGATTGCCGCCGACCAGTCGCCGTTTCAGGTGCAAATGGCGATGGATGCGACCGGCAATTTGTATTTTCCGAATTCGAACAACAGCAACGAGATGGTGGAAGCCGAAGCGGCGCCCGCGCCTTTGAACTTCGGATCGGTGCAGGTTGGAGGGGAGAGCGCTCCGCAATCGATCACAATTCAGAATATCGGCAACCAGCCGCTTAATGCGGTTACGCCGGGATTGAGCATTTCAACAGGATTCGTGCAGGTTCCGGGACCCGGACCATTTCCCGACTGCACGGCGACCTTCTCGCTTGCTCCGGGAGCAATCTGCAATTTGAGTATCAGTTTTGAGCCAAAAACGGCGGGCACAGCGACCGGCAATGCCACCTTCACCGACAATTCGCTGAATAACCCGAAGGCGAGCCAAGCCATAAGCCTGCAGGGGATTGGGAAATGAACGGTGCGGGCAGCGAGCCTTCGCCCTGAGCGAACTTACGCTTTGACGACTTTGCCGCTGCGCAGGCAGGACGTGCACACGCGCATGTGCTTGGTTGTCGCGCCGACTTTGGCGTGAACGGGGCGCAGATTGACGTTCCAGCGCCGCTTGCTCACGTTGTGGGCGTGGCTGATGGTGTTGCCGAACTGCGGCCCCTTGCCGCAGATATCACAAACTCGTGCCATAACTCTTGGAGTCCTTCCGAGGCTGATGCCGAAAAATTAATTTTACAGGAAGGTGGGGAAAACTGCCATAGGGCTAGCTCTCAGCTGTCAGCTCTGAGTAAGACCAGTTGCCAGCAAGGCCCCTCGACCTCTGCAGCTTCTCGGCCCCCGAATTCTCCGCCCAGAAACCGGAATCAGGCGGCTTTGCCCATTACCGGCTGGGCGCAGTGGGCGCAGCGGCGGGCGTCGATGGGAATCTCGCTCAGGCATTCCGGGCACTTCTTGGTGGTTGGATCGGCCGGCGCCGGCGCCTTTCTCATGCGCGAGACGAGGGCGTTGATCGGGGTCACGACAAAGA
>JBAWAI010000041.1:0-14323 GCA_049589215.1 Terriglobales bacterium
CACTTTTCCATCGTCGTCGTAGCGAACGGGCAGCCCAGTGCCTCGATCGCCTGTCGAGCTTCCTTCTGTAAGCGGAGACGCTGTAGCGTGAACGCCGGGAAGGCGACCATGGATTTTGCGGCTCTCACCCGTTCAGCAATGGCGGCGACGGCTTTTTCGAGAGACGCTGGGTTCGATTTGAGCGTCACAGGCCGCACCTCGGTCGGCGTAACCGGTGCCAACGCGTAGTCCCCTGGAACGACGATGTAGGCAGGTTGATTATTACGACGCGCCTCTGCGATCACCCGCTCCATTTCAATCATGCAATTATCGGGGTCGATGACGGCGTGGACACAGGCCGCTTGAGCAGAAATGTTGACGAAGTTTCCAAAAACTCCGTCTCCAAAAGTGTGGTGGAGATTCCTGTGCACGCGCTGGTTCTGATACGAGGGCATGCCGACAACGTGGTAGACGAGTGAGTGCTCGGCTTTCGCGCCCATCACTCCGTTGATCGCCGATAACTCGCCTACCGCATAGGTCGTAGACAGCATTGCCGCGCCCCGAACGCGTGCGTAGCCGTCGGCAGCGTAGGAGGCATTCAGTTCATTCGAGCAGCCGACCCATCTGATGTTTGGGTTGCGATCGACAGCGTCATTGACCGGGAATGCGTAGTCTCCCGGTACACCGAAACAGTCCGTGATGCCCTCATCAGCAAGGCGCTGGACGATATAGTCAATCACCCTGGTTGCTTTCCCAGTCGAAGGCGCTGCATTTTCCTTCTTCGTTCCTACCATCGGATAGCTCCTTTTCATTTGGAGACCTCAAACATCTGCCGTTTCGCAGGATGCAATCGGCCTGCCAAAGGCGCGCGCATCTTGGCCTTGTGCTCCACGCGATTGGGATGTTCGTTTGATGTTTTAACGACAACGGGCCGGAAATCCGGAATTAAGCCATGCAATTCACACGCGCAAAGTCATCGACGGCTGCCAAGGGCCAGAGTGGCGAGCCGCCTGCAGCTTTTGGGAGATACTTCGAAAATCTCCTTGCACGGCGCCAAGACAGTTGCGGGAAGCATGAATTACCCGCGATGAAGGGAGATTGCTCGTGACCGATGAGTTTGACGCGTCATTGACACGTCACGGTTTCAACTGCAGGACTGATCGCCAATTCCGAGGAATTCCATCGGTTCGACACAGCTTCCGCGGTCTTAGGAATGGCACGAGTCTTGCACTGTCTGAAGCACAACGGCAATGGACACCGACCAGAGACCACATCGGCGGCAAGTTACTCGACGCGGTTCTAACCGGGAAGCCGACTCCTAGCTGGATGAAGTTCTCGCAGCTTGAGGAGGTTGTCACAGGAGTTGCAATCACTACAGACAGCAAACTCGAAATCTCCGTCGATCAAGTGGAAAAGGACTGCAAGGTCCTCTTGAATGGCCGGATCAATGTCGATTCTTCGCCTGATCTTCGAGATAAGCTCGTGGCGATCTTGTCCGAAGTGCCTTTACCTCTGACTGTCACCGTAGACTTAACCGGCGTTTCCTACATCGAGACATCCGGAATCGCGACCTTGGTCGAAGCTCTTAGAATCGCCGGCCACCAAAAGACCAGATTGCACTTGCAGGGCCTCACCGGTTCCGTGCTCAGGTTGTTCGAGGTCACCGGCGTGCTATCGCTCTTCGAACTCGCCGGCCGCGAAGAAAAGGTGTCTTGATGGCCAATGTTCTCGAAAACGTGGGCGAAAGAACGATCGAACATCTCGACTATGTCGGAAGTCTGAATATTCAATGGTGGGCCACCATCCGGGCCATGGGACGAGCGTTACCGTTTGTGGGGAATCGTTACCGCTGGCAAGCTGCCATGAGACAAATACTAGAAATCGGCGTTGATGCCATGCCCATGGTTTCTTTGATGGCAATCTGCACTGGATTCATTCTTGCCATGCAAGGCGCCTCGGAACTGCGCCGCTTTGGAGCTCTGCATTACGTGATTGACCTGGTCGCGGTCGGCTTTACCCGCGAACTTGGCCCACTGCTCACGGCGATTGCGGTGAGCGGACGATCCGGTTCTGCATTCGCGGCTGAAATCGGGACCATGAAGGTCACTGAGGAGCTCGATTCTCTCCGCGTCATGGCGCTGGAGCCGGTGGAGTTTGTGCTCGCACCCAAGTATCTGGGAGCGCTGATTTCAGTCCCCTGCCTCAGCATCGTCGCGAATTTCTTCGGCATTTTGTCTGGCGGCCTGTTCATGTTCTTGAGCACTCGTCTGGCGCCATTGTTGTACATCCATTATGTATTCAATTCCATCAACTTGCGCGACGTGATTACCGGATTGATAAAAAGCCTGGTGTTCGCAACCATCATCGCTCACGTTGGGTGCCTGGAAGGGTTCCGTGTCCGCGGAGGCCCTGATTCAGTGGGACGCTCAACTACCAGTGCAGTGGTGAAGTCAACGTTCCTCGTTATCGTCGCGGATGCGGTATTCACTGCCATCTTCTATTTCACGGTGAAATCCTGATGTCCATCGTTTCGATTCGCGATCTCGTGGTCGAATACGACGGTCGCAGAGTGCTGAATGGATTGAATCTGGACATCGAACACGGGGAAACAATGGTGCTGTTGGGGGGTAGTGGCTCGGGAAAGAGCACTCTGTTGCGTCAGATTATCGGGTTGGAGCGGCCCAAGTCGGGAAGCGTTCACGTGAAGGGAACGGATATCACGCACTGCTCAAAGTCTGAATTGAAGAGAATCCACCGTTCGATTGGTGTCGCCTTCCAAAGCGCAGCCTTGTTCAATTCTCTGACCGTTGAAGACAATGTGGCCCTGCCGTTGCGAGAGCATACGCGGCTTGTACCTTCGATCATTAATCTCGTGGTGTGGATGAAACTTGCAGCAGTCGGTCTATCGGAGTTTGGTAAGTTACTCCCCAACGAACTCTCGGGTGGTATGAAAAAGCGCGCAGCCGTGGCGCGCGCACTTGCTCTCGGCCCTGAAATCCTCGTGCTTGATGAGCCATCGGCCGGACTCGATCCTATCGTCGCTGCGGAACTCGATGAATTGATTCTGCTCCTCAAAGAAGTCTTACAAATGACAGTCATCGTCGTGACCCATGAACTCCCAAGCGCGTTCCGCATCGCCGACCGCATCGCCATGCTGTATCAGGGTTCATTCAGCTCGGTCGGCACGAAAGATGAGCTACAAGCAAGTCAAAATCCGCGCGTGCGCCAGTTTCTGGATCGAATTCCCGGAAGCATAGCGAAGACGCCGGCTGTAACGGATTATTTCGAAAAATACATGCGGTCTGAGGAGGCCTGCCGGTGACGACAGAAGCGAAAGTAGGCGCGTTCGTCCTGGGATGCTTCTCGCTCCTGGCATTTACCGTGATCTACCTGATCAACGCGCAGTTGGGGGGACACAGCATTCCATACCGCACATACCTTCGCTATGCCGGCGGACTGGAACCGGGCGCGTCCGTGCTGTTCGGCGGAATCAATATGGGAAAGGTGACGGCAGTCCGGCCAGCCGCCTCGGACCCTACGAAAATTGAAATTTTGCTGGACGTGAAGGAAAACACCCCGTTGAACGAAAAGTCTGTGGCCAAACTGGGGCTCGTGAGTGTCATGAGTGGTGCTGCACTCTCTATTACGACCGGCAGCAACGATGCAAAGCGTTTGCTCCCAGGGTCCGTTATTCCATCGCAGGAGGCCGTGAGCCTGGACGAGATAGCCGGCAGGCTGGCAGTCGTTGCAGACAACGCGAACGGCTTGATCACCGAGGCGCGCGTCGAACTGCAAGGAATCAGCGGAGATGCGCGCGCGCTGCTCGCAAACCTCAATACAGTTACGGGAAAACCCAATCAGCAAAAGATCCGAGCCCTGCTTGATAACGTCAACGCAATGGTCGCGACGGAGCGGCCGAAGATTGACCGTCTTACCGATCAGTTGAACGCACTGAGCCTGCATGCTGATCTAACCATTCAAAATGTGAATGGTACTGTCAGCGAAGTCCGCGAGCCAATCCGCGCGGACTTGGCCCAACTGCAGAACACTTTGGTCGAAGCCAAGCAATTGTTAGCCAACATGCAAGTTCTAGTGCGAGCGAATGATTACAAGATTGATGACACGATCGAAAACCTGCGGACAGCAACGGAGAACCTGGATGAGTTGACCGAATCGGTGAAACAGCGTCCGTGGAGTCTAGTTCGGATTAAACAGCCTAAAGATCGTGAGGTGCCAAAATGATGCCGAATCAAAGAATGAAATGCGCTTCTGTTACGCGGATCGCTAACCGGTGGCAAAAGAAAAGAACTCTGACGATTCTCTTCTGCCTCGCGGCTGTCTCGATTCTCGCCAGCTGCGGAGGAAGAGTGAGGTACCCAAACTACTACACTCTCAACCTGCCCGCGCCGCCGGATCCGCCAGCTTCAGAAAACGCCCATCTCACCCTGGCGATCCGGGAATTCAGCGCACCCACGTATCTTCGGCAGGGAGCCATTGCGTATAAGACATCTCCGGAGCAGATTGGCTTTTATGCCTACCATCGTTGGGCGACTGATCCACGCGACGTCGTGACTAACGCGGTAATGGATCGCCTTCGTGCCGGCGCAGCGTTTGCTCAGGTAAAGCTTTACGACGGACGACCTGGTGCCAGCTACGTGCTTAGTGGGCGTTTGGAAAAGCTCGACGAATTTGACTACGAGGGTGGGGTCAAAGTCGAGGTCGGTCTGTCGGCGCAAATGACGAGCGTCGGCACTGGTGCCACCGTTTGGACAAACGCTATTTGGGAGGTGGGAGTCGTAAATGGGCGCGATGTCCCAACGGTGGTTTCTGAGATGAACCGCACGATGGAACGAGCGATCGGGAAGCTGCTGAGTCCAATACCTGTGGATGTGGCCACCATTCCAGGTAGCTACTAACCTGCTGATCGTTGCAGGACTCTGCTTCAACTAGCTTCGCGTGCAAGTCCCGCATTGCATCATCCGATACAATCTATCCGGTATTGTCCCATGGCTTGGACGACGACGATGCAATGAATCTCGCGACATTTCGATTTTGACCTTCCGTCGGATTGAGGCACTTCGTTATGAGCACGCAGGATGTGCCAACTGTATTCATTGTCGATGACGATAGAGATGTCCGCGAGTCGCTCCAGGAGCTGCTGGAATCCGTCGGCTTGCCTTCCAAATCTTTCGAAACTGCACAGGAGTTCTTGTCGAGTCCCCGCAGTGAGGGTCCCAGTTGCCTAATTCTTGACGTGAGACTGCCCGGGATTAGCGGCTTGGATCTTCAGCTCGAACTGAAAAAAAGGAAAGCAACTATTCCAGTCATATTTCTCACGGCCCACGCAGACGTTCCGATGTCGGTCAAGGCGATGAAGTCGGGCGCGGTTGAGTTTCTTACCAAACCATTCAGGCACCAAGATTTGCTCGACGCGGTTCAACGGTCGCTCGCTCGAGATCGCATCGTACGCGAAAAGCAGCGAGACATTGCTGAGCTGCGCCAGCGATACAACGCATTAAGCGTTCGAGAGCGCGACGTGATGAACCTGGTCGTTTCCGGGATGCTCAACAAGCAAGTTGCCGCAGACCTCGATGCCAGTGAAGCAACCGTCAAAATGCATCGCAGCCAAGTGATGAAAAAAATGCAGGCTAAATCCTTGCCGGAGCTCGTCAGAATGGCAGACAAGCTCAAGTCCATCAGATAGCGACTTTACGCATATCGATCTTTTCCCTCGACGGATTGTCGGTAGTAAGGATCTGCTCTCCTAAAGTCTGGTTCCGTCAGACTAAAGTTTGATTGCTCACAATGAAGAACTGACGGTAACCTTGCCGCATGCCGGTGGAACGAACATCCAAAATAATAGCAATCATTGATGACGACGAGGCCATGCAAGATTCACTGCGCGACCTGCTGGAAGCTGCTGGGCTGGTCGCACGCTGCTTCGGATCCGCGGAAGAATTCCTCGAATCCGATTTGCATACTCGGGCCGTTTGCCTAATTGTCGATATCCGTATGCCGGGGATGTCAGGTTTAGAACTTCAGGCAAGGCTGAAAGAAGAGGAGCGTCAGATCCCGATCATTTTCATCACGGCTCATGGGGACGCCAGGATGAAAATTCGAGCGATGAGAGAGGGGGCAGTCGAGTTTCTTTCAAAACCGTTCGATCATCAACTGTTGCTCAAGAGAGTGCGCGCTGCACTCAATATGTGAGCAACTCGGCTGTTGAAGGCGCGTGGGGAACCCGAAGTGTAGAGGTCTCTGTTGGGGGACGACTTAGGAATGATGAACATCAGTCTAGATCAGCCTGAACGGACGTTCGAGCGAATTATCGGCAACAGCCCCGGACTCGAGTTTGTTCTCGAGCAAGTGGAGCAGGTTGCGCCGACCGATTCGACTGTACTAATCGAGGGGGAAACCGGCACTGGGAAGGAGCTCATCGCACATGCCATTCACAACGCCAGTCAGCGTTCCGGTCGCGCTTTTATCAAACTGAATTGCGCTGCCATTCCGCTGGATCTTTTGGAAAGCGAATTGTTCGGTCATGAGAAGGGTGCCTTCACGGGAGCGATCGCTCAGAAGATTGGGCGTTTCGAAATGGCTGACAAAGGCACGCTGTTCTTGGACGAGGTGGGCGATATCCCATCGGCGCTGCAGCCGAAGCTGTTGCGTGTGCTCCAGGAGCAAGAATTCGAGCGTTTAGGGAACGGACGGACCCACAAAGTGGATGTCCGGCTGGTAGCTGCGACCAACCGGAATCTGGCCACATTGGTGGCACGTGGGCAATTTCGCTCTGACCTGTACTATCGTCTCAACGTCTTCCCCATCTTGCTGCCGGCGCTACGAGATCGCCGCGAAGACATTCCTGCTCTTGTAAAGCATTTCGTGAACCTCTTTAGCCGCCGAATAGGGAAGCAAGTCGACTGCATTCCTCCGGAAACCATGGCCGCCTTTCAGTGGTATTCGTGGCCTGGCAACATTCGCGAGTTGCAGAACTTGGTGGAACGCGCAGTTATCCTTTCGCGGGACGGTGTGCTTCCAAACCCGCTTCATAAAAACCCAACAGATCTCATGATCCTAAGTCCGCATCGTGCTCGGACGTTCCAATCGTCGGTGAACTCGGAAGACCCGGATCGAGCTTTGATTTTGGACACACTTGAGGAGGTCGGGTGGATCGTTGGTGGACCGCGCGGCGCAGCAGTCAAACTGGGACTGAAACGAACTACGCTGCTTGCCAAGATGAAGAGGTTGGGTATCTCGCGACCACTCCCCGAAGAAGGAACCAGCGTCGCCGGAGTTGTTTAAGGAGATGCTCAGATTTGAGGGGGGGACTTTACGGATCTCACTTGAAGCCAATCCAGTTACGAACAAAAGATACGGTCGGCGGATGCAACCTCACTTCCAGCCGACGGCACGCTTGTTAAAATTCGAAGCCATGGTTGCCCATGTCGATTCCGTGTTACTCCGTGCCAAGTGCACGTCGAGCATCAGGCAGTTCCATTTTCCGCGATCCTTTTTGGTTTGCCTTTTCTCTCTGTGCCTCTCATTAAACGCCGCCCACGCATTGGATCCGAGCAAACGTATTACTCAATACGCGCATACTGCGTGGCGTATACAGGGCGGATACTTCCCGAACACTCCATTTTGGATTTCACAAACAAAAGACGGATATCTCTGGGTGGCCGGCCTCAACGGGGCATTGCGTTTTGACGGCGTTCGTTTTACCCCTTGGTCAGCTCCGCTCGCTTCGGCACCAGTTCTCCATCCTCTAGGCGTGCGAGCGGGGGAGTTTTGGATTGCCAGTCAAAAAGAGGTCGCTCACGTTAAAGATAACGTCGTGATTTCCCATTACGATCTACCTGGCATTGACGCCATCCAGCAAGATTCTGACGGGTCGATGTGGGCGCTTTCTTACCTCAATCCAGACCGAGTTTTATGTCATGCAACCGATACGAACATGCGCTGTTTCGGCAGAGCAGAGGGCATAACGATTCACGAGGTGGCTTCGTTCATCCCTGATGGGAAAGGAGGATTTTGGATCGGAGGCGACACGTCATTGCTCCATTGGAAGATGGGGGTGACCCCTGAGATCTACCGGCCTAGACAGCTTCAATCCAACACGGGACAAATCGGAATTCATGCTCTTCTTGCGGATTCTGACGGCTCCTTATTGGTCGGAATCATGTCGGCGGGGCCGGGACGCGGGCTTGAAAGATTCCGCGATGGGGTTTTCACGCCGGTGGTTCTACCCAATTTCGACGGAAGTAAGCTCGCTATCAATACGATCATCGAAGATTCTGATAAGAACATCTGGATTGCAACGTACGGGAATGGCATCTACCGCATTCACGGCCAAACCGTCGACCATTTTGGACGAGTGGACGGCCTGTCGAGCGACGCCGTCTCTGATCTTTACGAAGGCAACGACGGTATCGTCTGGGCGGCAACTTCCGATGGAATCGACAACTTTCGAGATCTTCCGGTCACTACGTTTTCGACCATCGAGGGCCTTGGACGAGACGGTGCCAATTCTGTCATGGCCACGAAAGATGGCACGGTCTGGGTGGGAAATTTCGGCACTCTCGATTTTATTCGAAATGGAGCCGTTTCCTCGGTTCGTGCTCCCGGACAGCAGGTTGGTTCATTGCTCGAAGACCATCAGGGCAACATTTGGGTTGGAGTTGACGACGGGCTCTTCATCTACAAAGATGGCCACTTCCGAAGTATTACGGGACCTGATCATCACCCCGTGGGTTTGGTGCTCGGTATCACAGAGGATATCGATGGCAATATTTGGGCAGTATGCGTAGGCGATCACCGGAAGCTCATCCGCATCCGCGATTTCGCGGTGCGCGAGGAGTTCTCACAGGCTCAGGTTCCAGCAGCGCACGCCATTGCGGCAGACCCGAAGGGTGGAATTTGGCTGGGCACACGCACAGGGGATTTGACGTTTCTCCGGGATGGTGTTGCACGAACATTTCCCATGAACCTGAAAGCCGGATCGTGGGCTTATCAGATTGCGGTTGATACTGATGGGTCAGTAATGACCGCATCGGACAACGGACTTGTAGGGCTCCGCGCCGGAAAAGTTCAGCGCCTGGGCAAAGAAAATGGCCTACCTTGCGACGGTGTCAATGGCTTTTCTGGGGACAACGACGGAAACCTGTGGCTCTATACGCCCTGTGGGGTTGTAGAGATCGCAGCCTCGGACGTCCAACGATGGCGGACTCATCCGGGCAGCTTCGTTCAGCCACGAGTATTCGGCACTCTGGATGGAGCGCTGCCTGGTAGGGTGTCTTTTAATCCGGCCGCGAAGTCTCCCGACGGGCGACTGTGGTTCGTAAACAATCTGGTTCTTCAGATGATCGACCCTGCACATCTCTACGGTGACAAGACTGTTTCGCCGGTCTACGTTGAGTCGGTTAGTGCTGACCGAAAACAATACAAGACACAAGAAAGTCTTCGACTTCCGCCGTTGACTCGCGATCTCCAAGTTAGTTACACATCGCCGAGTTTTCTTATTCCCCAGAATGTGAACTTTCGCTACAGGCTTGATGGACATGACCGTGATTGGCAGGATGCGGGCACTCGTCGCGAAGCTTTTTATACTGAACTGGGTCCGGGGAAATATAGGTTTCGTGTAATTGCGTGCAATAACAACGGCGTCTGGAATGAAGCGGGCGCAGCCCTGGATTTTGTGATTGCTCCAGCCTTCTACCAGACCGTCTGGTTTCGTGCTCTGGGTGTGTTTCTCTTCATAGCGGCTCTTGCCGTAGCTTATCGCTTTCGGCTCCGGCACTTGGAGCGTCAGCGGGACGCTCTTCGTCAGAGTGAGAAGGAGCTTCGCGATGTGATCGATACGATTCCAGCAATAGTGTGGAGCACTCGGAACGATGGTTCAAATACTTATTTAAACCGACGATTCATCGAGTACTCAGGGTTATCGACGGAACAGACGACGGAATCAGGATGGAAAGCGGCAGTTCACCCTGATGATCTTGAGCGACAAAAGTGTAAATGGATGGACGCGATTGCTACTGGCAAGCCGATTGAAACTGAGGTGCGTTTGCGCCGTTCGGATGGGCAATATCGCTGGCAATTGGACCGAGGGGTCCCCCTCCGCGATGAAGATGGAAACATCGTCAGGTGGTATGGAGTAGTGACCGACATCGAAGATCGCAAACGCGCCGAGGAGGACCTAACGATATCATCGCGCGATTTGCGGGAAAGCAAGGCCAAGCTTGAAGAAGCCCAGCGCATCACCCATGTCGGCTACTGGGAGTGGGACCTCATAACAAACGCTGTGACCTGGTCAGATGAAACGTATCGCATCTACGGAATGCGACCTCAAGAATGTCCTATGGACTTAGCGTCGGTACGAGAAAAGATTCACCCTGAAGATTGGGGGATTGTCTCTCGGGCTCTGGAAGAAGCCCTCGGCGGGGGCGCCCGTTACAACGCTGAATGTCGCGTGTTCCGGCTAACCGGAGAAGTGCGTATTGTCTATACCCAGGGCGATGTGAAAAGGAACGCGTTGGGGCGACCTGTCCTTATGTTCGGCACCGTCCAAGACATTACGGACCGCAGGCGCGCCGAGGACGCGCTGCAGTTGGTATCTAGTGATTTGCAAGAAAGCAAAGCCAAGCTTGAAGAAGCCCAACGGATCACCCACGTTGGCTACTGGGAACGCGATCTTGCGACCGATCGCATCACATGGTCCGACGAAACCTATCGCATCTACGGACTCCGGCCGCAAGAACATCCGATGGACTTAGCAGCACTGGGGCAAAAGATCCATCCCGAAGATCGGAAGTTGCTGTCCCAAGCACTCGACGAGGCGCTCGGCGGTGGTGCCCGGTACGACATTGAGCTTCGCGTGGTGCGGCCCAGTGGCGAAATTCGCACCGTGCACAGCACCGGCGATGTGAAGAAAGATGCGTCGGGCAAGCCCTACCGAATGTTCGGGACCGTCCAAGATATTACAGATCGCAAGCGAGCGGGGGAAGAGCTACGGCGAAGTCAGTTTTATCTCAGCGAAGGGCAGCGCCTGGCGCAAATGGGAAGCTGGGCATTCAATCCTGCCGGCTTTTTCGATTATTGGTCTGAAGAGCTGTTTCGAATGTACGGGCTCGATCCGCAAAACGGAGTCCCAACATTAGAACAGTATCTAGCCATCGTGCACCCACAAGACCGGGACTCTATGGCTGACACCATAAAGGGGATGCATGCTGAGCGCCGTGGCTGTGACGTAAAAAAACGAATTGTTCGCCCCGACGGAGAGGAACGCTACATTCGCTACGTAGGGATTCCCGTTCTAGAAGGTGAACGGCTTACAGGGTTTCTCGGCACCGCGATCGATGTCACCGAGCAGGAACTTCTGACTCGGGAGTTGGAGCGGCGGGAAGCGCACCTCGCCGAAGCACAGAGGCTCACCCACATGGGCAGTTGGACGATTAACATTTCCACTGACGAGCACTTCTGGTCGGAAGAGATTTTCCGCATTTATGAGTTCGACCCGAGACTAAAGCCGGCTTGGTCCCTTGTCCGCGATCGAGTTCATCCCGCCGATCGAGCACGCCTTGATCAGAGAAGACAATTGGAGCTAACGCAAACGGGATGGCATGACTCAGAGGCTGATTTTCGAATTGTCCTTCCGGACGGGAGGATAAAACTGATTCACACCCTCGCGCACCCGGTGATGGATGCGTCAGGCCAAATAGTTGAAGTCGTCGGCACGACTATGGATGTAACTGAACGGAAACGCATCGAGGATTCCTTGCGATGGAGTGAATCTCATCTGGCCGAGGCGCAAACACTGACCCATACCGGCAGCTGGGCTTGGCGCTCATCGGACCGGAAGGTCGTGCACCTCTCCGGGGAGTTTTACCGGATTTATGGCTTCGATCCATCTGCGGGAGCGCCTACCTGGGAAGAATATTTCGAACGCGTCCACCCGGAGGATCGCCTTAAGTGGACGGAGACGGTCGAACAGTCAATCGTGAAAAAAAGCGATTACGATCAAGAGTTCCGCATTCTTCTTCCGAACAGAAAAATAAAATGGATTCGCACTGTTGGCCATCCCGTGCTCTCTGAATGCGGGGAACTGGAGCAATTCGTCGGCAGCTCAACCGACATTACAGATAGCAAGCATGCTGAGCAAGAGCGTGAAAGGATGCGGCAGCTAGAAGCTTATCTTGCCCATACCAACCGCATTAGCGTGTTGGGTGAGATGGCGGCCTCTTTGGCGCACGAAATCAAGCAGCCCATCGCTGCCGCTATCACCAGCGCGAACAGCTGCATCGAATGGCTTGCGCATGAACCGCCCAATCTTGACCGGGCTCGTGCTGCGGCAAGCAAAATCGACAAATACGGGAATCGTGCGGCCGAAATCATCGATCGGATACGTTCGTTTTACAAGAAATCTCCCCCACAACGAGAGTTGGTAGACGTGAACGCAATCATCCAGGAGATTCTTACTCTGCTGGAGGGCGAGACGACCCGATCATCGGTGGCAGTGCGAATGGAACTTGCAGCTGACCTGCCCGAGATTATGGCCGACCGCGTGCAACTGCAACAGGTGTTCATGAACCTCATGCTCAACGCCATCGAAGCCATGAAGGGCTCTGGCGGAGAGCTTACGGTGAAGTCGCAAATGCAGGACGCACAAGTGCTGTTTTCGGTGAGCGACACGGGCGTGGGGGTTCCCGTGGGGAAGATGGATGAGATCTTTTCTGCGTTCTTTACCACCAAACCGCAGGGCAGCGGCATGGGGTTGGCCATCAGTCGTTCCATTGTGGAGTCGCATGGCGGCCGATTGTGGGCGACCGCTAACGACGAACGAGGTGCCACCTTCCATTTCACTATACCGATCCAGGACACGGAGTCGTCACCTTTGCTTGCTTGAGACCACTCACTCGTTTGCTGGTCGCTGACAGGCAGAACCACCGACCTGCTTGTCGTTCGATCCCTGGCGAATCCACCCGATCACGGCAACTCGTTACCACTGGTCTTACCGATTTGACCAGCAGTCAATCTCTCCGAAATCGCAGAATTTCGTTCCAAATCGCGACTGTCCTTTAACTGTCCAATAACGATTCCTTAACCCTACTTACAAGCCTTTTCAAGGGCCCCCAGCGTGTTGTAAGTTGTTGAAAACGCTAGTCGTTTTGACCTCATAACCTGACGATGCTTAAGATTCCTTATTGCTCCCTAAGTGACTCTCGCAGACAGCGCAAGTATCGCGCGTGTCGATCAATGACCAACCACTCGGCGCACCCAGCAAGGAGTATAGGGCTGGTTGGGATCATCGTTGCCGACAGACGTTTCATCGCTTGGCAACTTGCTCCGAAAACGGATCAGCACGTCGACTGTCCGATGGCTGTCCAATTAAGGAGTTCCAAGTCGGAAGGGGATGATAGCCCACAGGCCGGGGGTCCTCTGTGACGGAACCGAATACACCAGGGGGTCGGAATGAAAATCGCCGGAGCTTTTGCAAATTGGGCGTCCTGCGCGGCAATGTGTCGGAAGATCAGTCGGTGGAACCTACGTCGCGCGAGTGATGAGGCAATACCGAACCAAGCCCCCGGAACTGTGGGGAAGACGTAGAAACTGGATGGCGAGTATCCGTAGGTGAGCCGAAGTACTGCGTTCATACCATGGTCCAATTGCCTTCCTTCAGCGGTGGTGGTGAGATCTCCCTATGACATCCTCAAAGGCACAGAGCCCAATCGAAATCTCCAGGTCGGCGAGCGGAGAGAAGCGCTTGACGGAACTGGGCATTGCGCTTCCACCGCCACCTGAGCCCTTCGGGATTTATGTCGACGCGGTTCAGAGAGGAAATCTGCTCTGTCTACCGGCAGCTATTTTCGGGGTCGGCGATTAAACAATGTCTGAAAACAGAATGGAGATATTTATGTTTCGAAACCTGCGATCATTGCAGTCCGCTCGGATTGCTTTTCTAATGCTTGCCCTCACTTGCCTTAGTGCCTCTGCGCAAATGAACGCACCTGACTCGACATCATCTAATTTGCAAGAGTCGGCACAAAGCAAAATTGCGCGCGCCCTCTCCGCAGGTCCTCCCAATGTGACGAAAAACGCTACGGTCGCTGAGATGGACGCCCAGGGACAGATGAAAGTCCTCCGGCTGGGAACCAATGATTTCACGTGCCTGCCGGGAGACCCGAACGGCATCGGATCACCTCCGATGTGTGAGGACAAAGTCGCAATGCAATGGAATCTCGATTTCGAGGGACACAAGGCAAAGCCGACTACCACCGTTCCCGGCGTCGAATACATGCTCGCGGGAGCGACGCAGCGAAGCGACTCCGACCCGTTCGACAAAACTGAC
>JBAWAI010000042.1:0-4782 GCA_049589215.1 Terriglobales bacterium
CTGAGACCTGAGACCTGAGACCTGAGACCTGAGACCTGAGACCTGAGACCTGAGACCTGAGACCTGAGACCTGAGACCTGAGACCTGAGACCTGCTTTTCCATGCCCATCCTCGTCATCGGCGGCCACACGCGCAACGTCGGTAAAACCAGCGTCGTCGCCGGTCTGATCGCGGCGCTGCGCGATCTCCATTGGACCGCCCTCAAGATCACGCAATATGGACACGGCGTCTGCTCCGCCGATGGCGAAGCCTGCGATTGCGCTACCGCCGATCACTCCTGGGCGGTCACCGAAGAAAAAGACCGCAGCGGAGAATCCGACACCTCGCGTTTTCTCGTTGCCGGAGCCGATCACTCCTGGTGGGTGCGCACTCAGCAGGGTTACCTCGCCGAAGCCATGCCGCGTGTGCGCCAAATCCTGGCCTCAACTCAGAACGTAATCGTCGAGTCGAACAGCATCCTGCGTTTTATAAAGCCGGATCTCTACCTGACCGTCCTCGATCCCGCGACCGCGGACTTCAAAACATCAGCCCAGGAATTTCTCGATCGCGCGGACGCGGTGCTGCTGCATGGCGATTCCAGCGCTCCCGCATGGAAGCAGGTTTCGCTCAAGCCGGTTGCGAATCGGCCCACGTTTGCAGTTGCAGCAGGAAATTACGTCCCCGCGGAACTCACCGAATTTGTGCAAGGGCGGCTCTCGGCAGCTCGGCGGTGAAACTACGTGTACATCCCAATCACCCGCTCAATCGCTCGACGGCACACCGCGCAGAACCTCTCCGACCGCGTGAACATAATGCAGTCAATCTCCGGCCTGTAATATCCCTTGGCCTCGTAGTTTGCGCCCTCGAACGCGCCCACTTTGCCCGCATATTTTTCGCCGCGAAACATCGCTACTTCGTGGTCGCGCTCGCGGCGGAACAGTTCCTCCATCTCCGCTTCCGGCCTGCCCTCTGCTCGCAACTGCCGGCGCTGCTTTTGAATTTCCGCTTCATAGCTTTCGAATTCCGACTTGTTCCATGGCGTCGGCAGGGACGTCCCGGCCTCCACCAGATCCCTCCACTTCAACTGCGCCGGATCGAGCAGCGCCGTCACATTCGGCTCCCATGGCTCGGTTCGCTTCTCCCCGGAAAGATACGAAACGTCCGACGTATAGTACTCGTCCGCCAAGCCCGCAAAGTGATGCCCAAATTCATGCACGCCCACATATCCCGCCCACGCATTATCGATCGCCACCGTCGCATACTGATTAAAAATTCCGCCGCCTCCATAAGTCTTACCGTTCACCAGAATCTCGACAAACTCATAGGGCGCGAACGACGCCACATCGCGCAGCGTCCGGTTCTCCATTGTCAAAACGTAGCGCTCGCTGTCGAACGAATCGTAGCTCGCTCCAAGCGGTGAGCGATGATAGATTCCGCTTGACGGCCGCGACACGCCCGATTCCTCCGCCGCCGGGCACAATCCCCAGACATTGAAATCTTTTCTGTGCTCTTTAAACGGCGACGTACCAAACAGCTTCTCCATAAAACGCCGCGCATCGGCCTCGAACTTTGCGCGCTCTGCCGCCGTGTACCCGTCGCCCAGCACCAGCAGATCGACCTTGCCCGCCGGCTCGCCCATCTTTTGAAACGCAATCAGCGCTCCGGGAGATGGCGGCCGCGACCGGTCGATAAATTTATCTTGCGGATCGACCCCCGTCTTCCACACCTCGTGAAACCCGCCCACAGTCGGGCCTTTCGCATTGCGCTCCTTCAGTACCACCTCCACCGCAGAAACCGGCGCAGGAAAGCGCAGCGACTCCGAAAACGCCCGGTTCGCATGTTGCGCCTCGTCCGTCTGTTTCCACTCGCCAAAAACCGAATTGAATCCGCGCGAATAAAGCAGCTTACCGGTCGCCCGCTCGCGCACCTCAAACAAAAAAAGGCCGAGCTGGCTGTCGTCAATCGCTTTGTCAGGATTTCCCGGCCACTCCAGCGGCTCCAGCACCGTGCGATCCAGCGTGAACCACTCGTCTTTGGAATTGCCGCCGTGATAGTAATCGATGCGCAGAGTGCGCGGCGCGGCAAACGCTAACGACGAAAAGAAAAAAACAATCGAAGAGAAGACGGCGAGCAGAATCCGTTTCATGCCCGGAATTGTACGCCACCATGGAGGCATGGGCGCCCCGCCCGTGCGGGCCCGAACCCGGAAGAAGCAGAAGTATCTACGTCGTCCCAGCCTTAATCGCCACCGCTTTGTCATTCTCAAACGTAACCGTCAGCGGCTTCCCGCCGTTCGCGTAGTCCAGCGTCCGCGATCCATAATCGCCTGAGCCCTCGGGTATCCCCACGCCCGCTGCAAAGCTCGTTTGCAGTTCGTTCATACCCTGCTGCACGCGATGCTCGTCGACCGCCTTCCACACATCCGCCGGCCAGTGCTTGTAAAGCTCGTGCGGATCTTCAATAAAAAAAATGTCATCCGAGTAGCACTTGAAGTCGCCGTCCTTCTCCGCGCCGATCGGAACCGCGTAAGTCTCTCCCTTCGGACCCCCGTCTTTGCGAAACACAGCCAGTATCTGCTTCGTGCCGGGCGCCCTCGGCGCAACCGCCTCGACTACGTCCGTGATGTCCAGCTTCTCAAGCGGCCCGAGTGTGCCCGCTTCGTGCGCAAAGTCCGTCTTGTGCGCAGCCGAATCGTAGCGGTAATAAGTATGGTAATAACCAACTTTTACCCACTCCGGTTGCTGCGTCAGTTGCCGCGCCGACTTCAAATCGTAAGGACGCAATTTCTTCGGAGTCACGTAATAGTCGGCCTTCAACGGCGCATCCACTTTGGGCGCGGCCTCTTCCTTATTCGCCTCGTGACGCTCATAAACGACGTAACCCGCGCGCGCGCCCGCGATCACGATCCCAAGCAGAAGAACAATTTGCAGCTTTTTTCTGGCTTCAACATCCATAGCCATGAAGAGCATCTCCTCTTCAGCGCCGCCGTTCGACGGCCGAATCCGCTAGACTAGTGTTTTGAAACTGCTTTTTTACTAATTTCTGACCCAGGAACAATATGCCATTAACCGAAGATGACGTTCGCAACGCCTTGCGCCAATGCTACGACCCCGAAATTCCCGTCAACATCGTCGATCTCGGACTTATATACGGGATCCGCTTCGATGCCGCGCCCGACGACCGACAGGATGTCAACGTCGAGATGACTCTCACCGCTCAAGGCTGCCCCGAGCACGTCAACATCAGCGCACAGGTGAAGGCCCGCGTCGAGCAACTGCCCGGCGTGCGCAACGCCAATGTGAATGTCGTTTGGAATCCGCCCTGGACGCCGGAACGCCTAAGCCCCGACGCTCGCAAACAACTCGGCATCGAATAAGGCTGCTGGCGGATGTCGACGCTCGCTCCTCGTCAGTACTCTCCAAACTCCTCAAAAGCCATCGACGAACGCCTCTCTGAGAGTTCGCCGATCTTGCTGCCGATCCGCATCGCCATGTCGAGCATTCCGGTTCCCCGTTGTACGTACACCGGGAAATCTTCGCGGAACCGCTCAAAACGGTCCGGATATTCTGACGCCAGCACCGCCATGCCGACGCCTCCCACCAGCACCGCCGCCGGGCGTCTCCCCTTCAGCAGCAAAATCACCGCCACTCCCGTCGATACCGCAATCGCCGCCTGCTTCCAGTTCGTCATTGCTTCCTCCTCGTGCCGCTCGACTCGAGCCGATCGCAACTCCCTCAACGGCAGAGACGGGGCCTGCCCCGTCTCAGTGATCGAAACTGCGGCACCACTCCCGCCCGGATTGTAAATCACTGCCCCTATGATGCCTTATACTGCCGCGTGCGCTGTCCCTCTTTTCTGAAATGAGGCCGAAATGCCCCGATTCCTCCGCTCCGCCACTTTCCTTCTGATCTTCACAATGGCCGCTGTCATCGCGAACTCTCAAACCAAGCCTCGCGCCCGCGACCTTGGCGTTCCCTTCGACGGTACGCCGGGCCCCAATAACGCCATCACCGACGTGAAGGGCGTCGAGGTCGGCCACACCACGCTCATTCGCGGCGAAGGCAAACTCAAAGTTGGAGAAGGCCCGGTCCGCACCGGTGTCACCGCCGTTCTTCCGCGCGGCAAAGATTCCATCGACCCCGTCTTCGGCGGCTGGTTCGCGCTCAACGGCAATGGCGAAATGACCGGCACCACCTGGCTCGAAGAGTCCGGCATTCTCGATGGACCTGTCATGATCACCAACACCCACAGCGTGGGCGTGGTGCGCGACGCGGTCATCGCCTGGCGGATCAAACACGGACCGCCCGACGCCGAAGGCTACTTCTGGTCTCTACCCGTCGTCGCCGAAACCGCCGACGACGACTTGAACGACATGAACGGTTTTCACGTCAAGCCCGAAGACGCATTCCACGCCCTCGACACAGCCCACGCAGGCCCGGTCGAAGAAGGGAACGTAGGTGGCGGAACCGGCATGATCTGCAACGAATTCAAAGGCGGCATCGGCACCGCCTCGCGCGTCGTTGATACCGCGTTCGGCAAATACACCGTCGGCGTGCTCGTGCAGTGCAATTATGGATCGCGCAGCCAATTGCGCATCGCCGGCGTTCCCGTCGGCCGCGAGATTCCCGATCACACCTTCCGCACCGGTGACGTCGGCTCGATCATTGTTGTCGTCGCCACCGATGCTCCTCTCATCCCCACGCAGCTCAAGCGCCTCGCGCGCCGCGTGCCGCTCGGCCTCGGACGCGACGGCAGTTACTCCGGCGATGGTTCGGGTGATATCTTCATCGCCTTCTCCATCGC
>JBAWAI010000043.1:0-8202 GCA_049589215.1 Terriglobales bacterium
CATATCGGATATTTGCAGAGCACCGGCGCGGATGTGCTGTTCGGATTCGATTCCGGCTCCGATTTTAAAAATGCCGACCAGGTCATCGCTCAACTCGACCAGGGCGGCCTCGGCATGCCGGACCGCGATTACTACTTCAAGGACGATCCGAAATCAGTGGAGCTGCGCCAGAAGTATGTCGCGCACGTGCAGAAGATGTTCGAGCTGCTGGGCGATAAGCAGGATAAAGCCGCGGCCGAGGCCAAGGTCGTGATGGAGATCGAAACCGGTCTGGCCAAGGGCGCTCTCGACCAGACCAGCCGCCGCGATCCGCAGAAGGTCTATCACAAGATGTCGGATAAAGAGCTGGCCGAGCTCAATTCGATGTTCGACTGGGGCGCCTACTTCGAGGCCGTGAAGGCGCCCAAATTCGATTCGCTCAACGTGGTCGAACCTGAGTTCATCAAGCAGATGCAGTCTGTTCTGGATGCGCATTCGCTGGACGACTGGAAAACGTATTTGCGCTGGCATGTTGTACACTCCGCAGCGCTTGTTCTTCCGTCTGCATTCGTGAATGAAAATTTTGAGTTTTTCAGCAAGACGCTTCAGGGCACCAAAGAGCTGCGGCCGCGGTGGAAGCGCTGCGTCACCTACGCCGACGACGATCTGGGTGAGGCGATCGGCCAGATCTATGTGCAGCAGACTTTTGGCGCTCAAGGCAAAGAGCGCACGTTGGCCATGGTGCAGGCGCTCGAGAAGTCGCTGGGAGCCGACATTCAATCGCTGCCCTGGATGGGCGACGACACCAAGAAGCAGGCGCTCGTTAAGCTGGCCGCCATCACCAATCGCATCGGCTATCCCGACAAATGGCGCGACTATTCGGCGCTGAAGATCGTTCGCGGGGACGCCTTCGGAAACGCGGAGCGCGCCAACCAATACGACATGCACCGGCGCCTGGATAAAATTGGCAAGCCGCTCGACAAGCGCAACTGGCCTTATCCGCCCATGACCGTCAACGCTACCTACAACGCCAACGAGAACAACATTACTTTTCCGGCCGGCATCCTCCAGCCTCCGTTTTATGACAACCAGGCTGACGACGCCATGAACTTTGGCGCGATCGGCGCGGTCATCGGCCACGAACTGACGCACGGCTTCGACGATCAGGGTAGCCAGTTCGACGCGGAGGGCAACTTGCGCGATTGGTGGACAGCATCGGACAAGGAAAAGTTCGAGGCGCGCACAGCCTGCATCCGCGATCAGTACGGCAGTTTCGTCGCCGTGGATGACATCAAGCTGAATGGTAAGCTCACACTCGGCGAAAACACGGCTGACAACGGAGGCATGCGCATTGCCTACATGGCGCTTTTGAGCGCGCTGGCCGGGAAAGAACCTGCGCCAGTTGATGGCCTCACGGCCGAGCAGCGCTTCTTTCTGGGATGGGCAAATGCCTGGTGCCAGAACCGGGCAGACGCATTGAAGCGCATGCTGGCCAACATTGATCCGCACTCGCCGGCGAAGTATCGCGTGAATGGCACGGTGTCAAACATGCCCGAATTCCGCGAAGCTTATCATTGCGCGGCGAACGCGGCCATGGTGAACCAGAACGCTTGCCGAGTGTGGTGATGGTCGTCAGTCGACGGTCGCTCGTCGTTCGCGATCGGCTTCTGGGTGGGATTATTTTGAGTAGGAATTGGGCGACGCCTGGCTGCGGCAGGGTTTCCGAACGACTGGCGACCAACGACCAACGACGGCCTACCTCGCCGCCACGTCCGCCTGCTCATGTGCGTGGTAGCTTGACCGCACCAGCGGCCCCGACTCCACATGGCGGAATCCGAAGCGCAGCGCTTCTTCCTTCAGGAAGATAAATTCTTCCGGCGTGTAGTAGCGCGTCATCGGCAGGTGATCCTTCGATGGCCGCAGATACTGGCCGATCGTGAGAATGTCGACCTCGCGCTCGCCCAGGTCGCGAAACACATCAATCATTTCGCCGGTCTCTTCGCCGATGCCAACCATGACGCCGCTCTTCGTAACCGTCGCGGGATCCCACGCCTTGGCGTTCGCTAGCAGATCGAGCGTGCGTTCGTAGCGGGCGCCGGAACGTACAGCTCGATACAGCCGCGGCACTGTTTCGGTGTTGTGATTGAGCACATCGGGCTTGGCCTCGAGCACGATTCGCAGCGGCTCTTCGAGTCCCTGAAAATCCGGAATGAGCACTTCGACGCGGCACCCCGGCACCTGCTCGCGAATCTGCCGGATCGTCTCGGCAAAAATCTTTGCGCCGCCAACGTTGTCATCATCGCGGTTCACGCTCGTCACAACTGCGTGCTTCAGACCGAGCGTCGCCACTGCCTCGGCCACACGTCGAGGCTCATCCAGGTCGATCGCTTCCGGGCGCCCCTTCGGTACGGCACAAAAACCGCAACGCCGCGTGCAGATATCGCCCAGCAGCATGAAGGTCGCGGTTTTGTGATTCCAGCACTCGCCAATATTCGGGCACTGCGCCGACTCGCAAACAGTGTGCAGACCGAGGCCGCGGGCTAGCCGTTTCAGATCGTGAAAATTATCGCCCACCGGCGCCTTCGCCTTGAGCCACGACGGCTTCGGCGTAGGAATGCGCGGCCCGATGTCGATCTGGACGAGTTGGGAGGAAGCGGACATTGTTTTTATTCTAGCAAACTGCCATTGGTTGCTTTCCTCCCTCGTGTTACGCTACCGCGGATGACGCGCGATCCCCGCCTTCGCGACGGCCTCCATCCTGCTGACGGGAGGTTCCTATCCCAGATTGAGACGCATGGTTGGAATGTAACCACGGTTTTCAAAAGTGAAGGAGAATCCGGACCCGAGTGGGCTTACTCGACAGGACTTTTTTACTCCTACCAACATCCCGAAATAGCAATCTTTGGACTTGATCTCGATAACATGCACGAAATCGTGAACAACATCGGCGATGAAGTGAAGAAGGGCAATAAGTTCAAGGCAGGCGCCGAGTATATGGAAATCTTCGAACGGATTGGATGCCGATTTCGCGAAGTACACCTACGGCACTACGAGGCATATTTCGGTTGGGCGATCTGGTTCTACGAAGAAGATGCGTTTCCAGTACTTCAGTGCTTCTGGCCTGACAAACACGGTAAGTACCCTTGGGAAGATGGGTGTTCCGATTTCGTAAGGACTGCACAGCCCTTACTGTTTGAATGATGCAGCAAAAACATGATAAGGTACAATTTGTACGTTTCGTACATATGACCACTCGCCGTAAAATCGCCAGCAGCACCGCCCGTAGCGAGTTTGCCGATATCGTCAATCGCGCGGCCTACGCGGGAGAGCGCGTAATCGTCCATCGCAGAAAAAAGCCGGTCGCGGCTGTTGTTCCGCTTTCCGATCTCGAACTGCTGGAACAGATCGAAGATCGAATCGACCTCGAAGACGCTCGCAAGCGGCTTACCGAGCCCACCGTTTCCTGGACGAAGATCAAGAAAGAACTTGGACTCTAGAGGGCCCCGATGGCCTTTACCATCGAGTTCACCGCGTCCGCTGAACGGGAATTCAAAGCTCTGGAACGCTCCACGCAACGCCGCATCGTCACAGCTATCGACGTATTGGCCGAAAACCCTTTCCATCCCGGCGTCAAAAAGCTGCAAGGCGAGCATGGCCTTTACCGCACTCGAGCAGGGGATTACCGGGTGATTTTCAGAGTGGACGGGAAACGAGTGAGAGTGCTGATCCTGAAAATCGGGCACCGGCGCGAGGTGTATCGCTGACCTGCCTCGCGGACTTTGCGCGCGAGTTGCTTATTTCAAGTGCACGACTGCCTCGGACGTTTTGGGCCCCATCTTTCCTGCCCGGGCTTTCGGCATCCCGTACTTCGGCTTAATCGCATGACAGCCGTCTTCGCAGTACACCCCACCCTCGGCAGATTCGGGTTCCGGCATCGGTGAGTTCACGGCGAATTCACGCTCGGCTTCGAGGTCGCGCTCAACGCCCGCGATCAACTTGGCGTTTTCGTCCGCCGTCAGCCACTTCTTCTTGTTGACGAGGTAGTCTTCGAGGCGCGTGATGGGGTCGCGCTTCTTCCAGTATTCAAAAAGAGGCTTCGGTACATAGTCGGCTGCGTCGTGAATGGCATGGCCCTTCATGCGCATCATTTTCGCCTCGATCAGCGTCGGCCCTTCGCCGCGGCGGGCGCGCTCGACCGCGTCGTGGCAGGCGTCATAAACCTGGCAGGCATCGGTGCCGTCGACGATCACGCCGGGAATGCCGTAGGCGATCGCACGCTCGGCCAGGTCCTTCACGCGAAACTGCATGTCGGAGGGAGTGGAATATCCCCACAGATTATTTTCGACGATCAGCACGAGGCCAAGTTTTTGCACGGCCGCAAAATTCAGGCCTTCATAAGTCACACCTGTCGACTGGCCGCCGTCGCCGATCCAGGTCATCGCCGCGATATTTTTTCCCTGTAGACGCGCGCCCAGCGCCACTCCGGTCAGGACCGGAATCAGGTCGCCGAGCATGGAAATGGGTGCAACCACATTGCGCTTTTCGAGATCGCCGAAGTGCGAGGTAGTGTCGCGTCCGCGGGTGGGCGAGCCGGATTTCGCCATGTACTGCATCATGATGTCGCGGGGCGCAAACCCGCGCACCAGCAGGGCGCCCTGGTTGCGGATCATCGGGCCCATCCAGTCGTCTTTGCCGAGCGCGTAGGCCGAGGCGCACGAGCAGCCCTCCTGGCCAAGGCCGAAATAAACGCCGCCGACCACCTTCCCTTGCTTGTAGAGATTTTCGAGCGCCGTCTCCATGCGGCGGTTGAGAATCATCCAGCGATAGATTTCGACGAGTTGCTGCTTGGAAAGATATTTCGATTCGCGGATGGGGGGCGCGGGCCGCGAGAGCTGATCCTTCGAGAGGTCGCCGCTTTCCACTTCGTAGCGGGTTTCGTCGCCGATGCGGACCTGGCGGCAGGTGAAGGTTGGTTTTTCGAGGCGGTAGTCGAGGATGGTGTAGGTGCGGGAATGGCTGTTCGCGGCTCGCTGCTCGCTGTTCGTCTGGGGGGCACGGTTCGTCCGCTTAGCGGGCGACGCGGCAGGGCTGGTCTTTTTCTTTGGAATCGGCTTCTTCTTCGACATGATCGGTCCGCGAATATGCTAGCAGAGTCTTGGAGATCCTCTTGCTTCTGTCATCCGGCGAAGAAACTTTTACGCGAGGAATAAATCGTCAGCATTAGCATCGTGCAGCCGCCGCAAGTCCTCCGGAGTTCTCATGGGGACGCCCACGGTTTGTCCGATCAACGCGTCGATCGAATCGATCCATAGCATTTGCTGCCCGAACACGACTCCGAAATTGCGCGAGAGGGATTGCGCGACCGCATCCACGTCAACTTCGTGCCCGAGTTCCTTCTGCATCGATGTTACCGGCTTGGCTGCGATGCCACAGGGCACGATCAAATTGAAATAACCGAGATCGTTATTTACGTTGAGCGCGAATCCGTGCGAGGTGACCGACCGCGAAATGTGCACGCCAATGGCGGCGATTTTGCCTTCTCGCGTTGGGGCAGCTACGTCATCCTCAGTCCAGACACCGGTCAATCCCTTCACGCGTTTGCTCGCGATGCCGAAGTCTGCGCATGTGCGAATTAGCACTTCTTCGAGGCGCCGAACGTAATCGACCGCGCCCAGAGTCTTTCGTTCGGGAGTAGCGGGCAGACTTGTGGCGCGGACACTCCTGTCCGCGAGTCTCTGCGAACGCAACTGGGCATCCAGCGGAAGCAGTTCATGCCTGCGCAAATCGAATATCGGATAGCCCACAATCTGTCCCGGCCCGTGAAAAGTGACGTCGCCGCCGCGATCGCATTCGAAGACCTCAACCCCGCGAGCCGCCAGCGCCTCGGTCGGCGCCAGAATGTTTGCCGCCTTCGCGTTGCGGCCGAGCGTGATCACCGGCGAGTGTTCGAGCAGGACTAGAGCGTCTCCGATCTCGCCCGACTTGCGCAGAGCCACTAGCTTCTGTTGCAGGCTCACGCCTTCCGCGTATTCGACTGAGCCGAGCTGGACTACAGAAACCATTCCTAGATTGTAGCGCCGGGAAGCCAGGGACTTGCCGAGTCCTTAGATCGCGCATTTCCCGTATTCCTGCCGTCCCGGCAAGACGCCCAGAACCTCCGCACAATGCCGGCCGTAACTTTTTTGATTCTTCACTTGCGTCGTGCGCAATGTTTTGGTATAACCAATGAGATCGAGGACATGAGTGAGTGTCTTTAGCTGCCTGCTGAATCCACGCGGCGGTTTTTGGCATCCAATACAGTAAGCCTCTATTTGACCCCTTTCCGGGGTTCGCATTCGGGGATAGAATTCCCTGAAGGGTTTCCGCGCATAGCAGAGCCTCCAAGCGATCTTTAATTTTTTGAGCTGTCTTCTGTGGTGACGTGCGCCGGACTTCCGGTCGCCGCTGCCCGCGGAAGAGCGTCTTCCGACGCGCCGTAATCAGTCATAAAGAGTTCTCCAGCAACAAGTTGCCCGGTTTGATTAAAGCCGGTGCATTCCTTTCTGGATCGAAGCTCCCCGAACTGTTGAAATCAGGTGGAAATCCTGTGATCTCAGTGGGTTGACAGCGCTTTCGGAGACGCGATAGCTTTAACGAGTTTCGAGGACGCACGGATTGGCCGCAAGGCAAGTTCGGGCGGATTGAAAACGCACCGCTCAGGCGGGAAAAATGTTTCGCGGTTTCCGCAAAACATGCGATTTCGATCTTTGACAAAAGGTTGAACGAGCCAGTTGTGATGTCGCGCAGGCCTTCGGGTCGGCGCGCAAACATCCGTTCGGGGATTTCGGTCTCCGGTCGGGTGAGATGGAAATGTTCGGGCCAAAAGTCTGAACGTACTCACAAAATATGCTGTCAGCCTACGGGCTGATGGCGAATTTGTTCTTTCCGAACAAATTTCAGGTTTCAAACGAGAGTTTGATCCTGGCTCAGAATCAACGCTGGCGGCGTGCCTAACACATGCAAGTCGAACGAGAAAGTGGAGCAATCCATGAGTACAGTGGCGACCGGGTGAGTAACACGTGACTACCTGCCCTCGAGTGGGGAATAACTCCGGGAAACCGGGGCTAATACCGCATAACATCGCAAGATCAAAGCAGTGATGCGCTTGAGGAGGGGGTCGCGGCTGATTAGCTAGTTGGTGAGGTAATGGCTCACCAAGGCGAAGATCGGTATCCGGCCTGAGAGGGCGCACGGACACACTGGAACTGAAACACGGTCCAGACTCCTACGGGAGGCAGCAGTGGGGAATTTTGCGCAATGGGGGAAACCCTGACGCAGCAACGCCGCGTGGAGGATGAAGGCCCTTGGGTCGTAAACTCCTTTCGACCGGGACGATAATGACGGTACCGGTGGAAGAAGCACCGGCTAACTCTGTGCCAGCAGCCGCGGTAATACAGAGGGTGCGAGCGTTGTTCGGAATTATTGGGCGTAAAGGGCGCGTAGGCTGTGCGGTAAGTCACCTGTGAAAACTCCAGGCTTAACTTGGAGCCTGCAGGCGAAACTGCCGTGCTGGAGGGTGGGAGAGGTGCGTGGAATTCCCGGTGTAGCGGTGAAATGCGTAGATATCGGGAGGAACACCTGTGGCGAAAGCGGCGCACTGGACCACTTCTGACGCTGATGCGCGAAAGCTAGGGGAGCAAACAGGATTAGATACCCTGGTAGTCCTAGCCCTAAACGATGATTGCTTGGTGTGATCGGTACCCAATCCGATCGTGCCGCAGCTAACGCGATAAGCAATCCGCCTGGGGAGTACGGTCGCAAGGCTGAAACTCAAAGGAATTGACGGGGGCCCGCACAAGCGGTGGAGCATGTGGTTCAATTCGACGCAACGCGAAGAACCTTACCTGGGCTCGAAATGCAGGAGACCGGGGTAGAAATATCCTTTTCTCGCAAGAGACTGCTGTATAGGTGCTGCATGGCTGTCGTCAGCTCGTGTCGTGAGATGTTGGGTTAAGTCCCGCAACGAGCGCAACCCTCATCCCTAGTTGCCATCGGGTCAAGCCGGGCACTCTAGTGAAACCGCCCCGGATAACGGGGAGGAAGGTGGGGATGACGTCAAGTCCTCATGGCCTTTATGTCCAGGGCTACACACGTGCTACAATGGTCGGTACAAACCGTCGCAAACCCGCGAGGGGGAGCTAATCGGAAAAAGCCGGCCTCAGTTCGGATTGGAGTCTGCAACCC
>JBAWAI010000044.1:0-14237 GCA_049589215.1 Terriglobales bacterium
GTGCCCCAGGTTCGCGCGCGTTTTGTGCGCACTAACCTGGGTGAAGCCTACCGCTTTGCCTGTCCGCGCACCATCTTTTTAACCTTGCGCTTCTTCGATCCGCGCGCGTAATCACGCGTCTTCTTCGGCTTCTCAGCTTTGGTCTTTTTGCGCGCCGTGCGCTTAGCCTTCTTGCGTTCATCTTTCGCCAGCTTTTTCGTATCTGCCATGAATGCGTTTCTCTTCCTTCTTCTTGAATTGTCTTTCTAACTCACAATTGAACTCTCATCTCTCAAAACGGAGGAAACCGGTCCGACGATCCCCAGCATTCAATATCGTCGCTATACCACACCGCTCCATCTTCGTTCGTCTGCACCACCCGTGCATCGGTCGACGTTACAAACTCCACATACGGCCACGTCTTCGATTTCGGATTCCGCGTCTGGATCGCCGCGGTCTGCAATTTGTACCAGATCCCGCAGTCGCGCGCGTCCTTAGGATTGACATCGTCCTTCCGGTCCTGCGGGTGCGCCGTATAGAAATTGAAAATATCCAACCCCTCCGGCTCCAGGTCTCCGTCCGAGTTCATCACCTGCAACTCAATCACAAACTGATAAACATCGATCGGCGCGTTCGTCCCGACCTCCGTGTCGTGATGCAACGCCAGCGAAATCGGCAACCCATCCAGAATGTAGAAGCCGGGGTTATCGTTGGCCGGCCTAGTCCTCTCCGACTTAGCCGGAGCATCCGCCACCGGCTGCCGCTGCGTCTTCTTTTGCTTGTTCCCGGTAGAATTGTTCTGACCAAATACAAGTCCGCACATCAACATCGCCATAACCGCAAACAGGCCCATCCGACCAACCGTCCTCATCTTCTTTCCCTTTCCGGCGAAGTGGCTCTCGTCGAAGTGTCATTCCAACCCGAATCATTCTTCGCGCCCAAGCGAAGCCAAACGAAAATACCGTCCAACGCATGTGCCCCAGGTTCGCGCGCGTTTTGTGCGCGCTAAACTGGGTGAAGAATATTCGCAGCCTGCTTCAAACCCCCTCCAACTGCGCGTACTTCTCCACCAATTTCTTCAAACCGAAGCGAGGGAATTGTACCGTAATCTTCGCATCTTCCCCATCCCCTTCGCGCCGGTAAACCGTCCCCTCGCCATATTTGGGATGCTTAACCTTCTGCCCCGGCCGGAAACCGCGCTTGCCCGAAGGCTGCTCAACCTCAATCTTCGGCCGGGCAAACTTCTTCCCCCGCGAAGCAAAAAACTCCGCAATATTGTCAATCGAGTTGTAACTCTGCAAAGGCCGCGCCGAGCGCGAACCCTGAGCGCCGCCAGCACCCCGAGCCGTCACTCGCGAAGGATCCCATGCCGCACTCTGATCCTCATCCTCATAAGAATAATGAGTAGCCTCGCGATCATACGAAGCCGCCCGCCGCGCGGAAGCATCCCGACCGGAGCGATCCGCATACGACGGCTTTTCTCCATACGCCGCACGCTCTCCATATCCTGAACTCCGCCGCCGACTCCCACCCAACTCCTCCACCAACCCCGCCGGCACCTCATCCAAAAATCGCGACGGCACCGAAGCCTCCGGCATATCCGACCCATACCGCCGCCGGTAAACTGCCCGCGACATAACCAGAGTATCCATCGCCCTCGTCATCCCCACATAACAAAGCCGCCGCTCCTCCTCAATCTGGTCCGGCTCCATCAAGGTCCGCGAATGCGGAAACAATCCCTCTTCCATCCCCGCCAGCACCACCAGCGGAAACTCCAGTCCCTTCGCGGCATGCAGCGTCATCAAAGTAATCTTCGCGTGCTCGTCATACTGGTCCGCATCGCTCACCAGCGCCGCATGATCCAGAAACTGATCCAGCGACTCCCCACGATCCCGCGAATCCATCGCCGCATTCACCAACTCCCGCAAATTCTCAATCCGCGAAAACGCCTCCGGAGTATCCTCCGCCTCCAGCAACTTGATATACCCAGTCCGGTCAATTAAAAATTTAAGCAACTCCGCAGTATTAGCCGCAGCCCCAGGCGCCCGAAATCCCTCGACCGCTTCATCAGAAGTTCCCGCATCGTTTTCAGCCTGAGCCTGAACACTCCCATCATCCGAGGTCTCCACCGGTGGCACATCTACCACGTCGTCCTCGGCAGGCCCAAAGTCAAAACTAAAATTAGCCGGATCAAAATCAGTAGTGTCATCTGGAGGCGCGGGCGCCCCGCCGGTGCGAGCAAGAACCATGGGTTCGGCAGATGTGGGGACGGCCGACTCGCCCGTCCCAGCCGAGCGAACCTCGGCAGCGCCCTCGCCCGCCGTCGCCGCCAGTCGCTCCGCATAACTCCCGGCCAGCATAGCCCGCCCATCCTCCACCAACTCCCGAAATCCCTTCAGCGCCGCCAAAGCCCGCCCCGGCAAAAGCCCCCGCGAAACAGCCTCTCCCACCGCCCCCCACATCGACAGCCCAGTCTCCAGCGCCAATCGCTCAATCGTGTCCAGCGTCGACTTCCCAATCCCCCGCACCGGAGTATTAATCACCCGCAGCAGCGACACCGAATCATCCGGATTCAGCACCACCTTCAAATACGAGATCATGTCCTTGATCTCGGTCCGCTCATAAAACGAAAATCCGCCCACCACGTGATACTTCATCTGATACCGCCGCATCGCCTCTTCAAAAAGCCGCGACTGCGAATTCGTCCGATACAAAACCGCCGCCCGCGCCGTCCCGCCTTCTTCCAAAGCCGCCTTCATATACCGGCTGATCGTGTCTGCCGCAAACAACGCCTCATTCTCCCCATCCGGAGCCTCGTAATATCCCACCTTCGCCCCGCCTTGACGCGAAGTCCAAAGATTCTTTCCCTTGCGCCGCACATTGTTCGCCACCACCGCCGACGCCGCGCCCAGAATATTCTGCGTCGACCGGTAGTTCTGTTCCAGCCGCACAATCTTCGCCTCCGGAAAATCCCGTTCAAATTCCAGAATGTTCCGGATATCCGCCCCGCGCCACGAATAAATCGACTGATCCTCATCGCCCACCGCGCAAACATTGTGCCGTTCGCCCGCCAGAAGCCGCATCAACTCATACTGCGGACGATTCGTATCCTGATACTCATCCACCAGCAGATACTGAAAGCGCCGGTTGTAATACTCGCGCACCGCCGCCACCGACTTCAAAAGCCGCGCCGCCTCCAGCAGCAAATCGTCGAAGTCCATCGCGTTCGCCTTAAGCAGTTCCTTCCGATACTCCTCATAAATATGCGCAACGCGCTCCGTCTTCGGATCCGCCGACTGCAAATAAACTTCCTGCGGATTCAGCATGTGATTCTTGGCCCACGAAATTCGCGATAAAACAATCCGCGGCGTCAGCTCCTTATCATCCAGCCCCAGCCGCCGCATCACGCTCTTCACCACCGACTGCTGATCGTTCTCGTCGTAAATCACAAAGTTCTTGGTCAGCCCAATGGGAGGTTGCCCCGGCACGGTCGACGGAATCCGCAAAGCCTCAATATCCCGCCGCAAAACGCGCACACAAAAAGAATGAAATGTAGAGATAACTGGTTTAGTAATACTCAACCCGCCAACCAGCTTCTCGACCCGCTCCGCCATCTCCGCTGCCGCCTTGTTAGTAAACGTGACCGCCAAAATCGCCTCGGGCATCACGCCCATCTGCTCGATCAGATAAGCGATCCGGTAAGTAATGACACGAGTCTTCCCGCTGCCCGCCCCGGCCAGGATCAGCACCGGCCCCTCGGTAGTCTCCACCGCCTCGCGTTGTTGAGGATTTAACTCGTCCAGAAACGACAAAAAAAGCTCCGTGTTAACTGGATTCTACAGCAGGACGCTGAAGGGTCGGGCTTGTGGACGAGAGACGATTCATAGCAAACTAGCGTCCGCATCAAGAGTTAAGTAAACTGAAAGTATAATAAATTCAATATATTACATATTCTAGGTTGCTCATGCTATGTTTGTTCTTGACATGCTACTTCATTTCTTCTATTCTTCGTGCCGAAGGAGCGCCCAACAGGCAAACCGTGAATCAGCAAGCGAAGAAGGTTGGGGCCGACGAAATTCGTGATTACGGCACAAAGACATTTGTCATCCCCGCGCGCCAGAGAGGTCAAAAGAGGTTTTCCATTAGGGTCGGGGACATAGTTCGCGAACTGAGACTTTATCGGAGCATACCTGCTGTTTGCAGCGCCCTTAAGACCCAGGAATTCCAAAGGGCGAATCATCTGAGATTGGTCGATGCAACCGGACCCAAATCTGGTTTGAGCACGACGGTCGTGTACACCTACGAATTTGTCGACCAGGAACGTCCGCCGGATGTCGCCGCTGATGCCTGGTCCCGTCTCCGAGGGGCCATGAAAGGTGTCTTCGCCGAACTCGGAGGAGGCGAGGCCTACCTTCGAGCGGAACGAAGCACCTTCTATCCGCCAGGAGATAGCGAATGAGCCGCGTCTACTGGGATAGCATGCTCTTCATTTATTGGCTGGAGGACCATCCGCAGTACGCGAAGCAAGTCGATGCGATTCATTCCAGGATGAAGCAGCGTCAGGATCGACTCATTACCGGCGCCTTCACCTTTGGGGAGGTACTCGCAGGAACCTACCGCAAAGGGCACGCTGAACTGGCAGATCAATTTCGCACGCTCCTGAGAAGTGTCGTCGCGGAAGTAGTGCCATTCACGGTCGAGACCGCGGACCACTACGCACGAATTCGCGGTGCGCTCGGCATCACGCCTGCCGATGCGATTCATCTCGCGAGTGCGGCCCACGCTGGCGCCGACCTCTTCCTGACGAATGACAAAACGCTCCTTGGGAAAATCGTGCCGGGGATTCAATTCATCGCGATGCTCGACACTCAAATACTCTGAAGCTGTGGTCATTGAAGAAAAATGAGGCCCTTTCGGGAGTTCCCTCCGTTGGATGTGAAAGTATCCTGCCTCTGCAGGATGTCGTAACAGGGAGTGGCTCAACTTGAGACCCACCTCAGCTACAGCGCTCGCGGATTGGCTCATAAGTACACTGCTATAATAAAAAATTCCGCTCATGAAAAAGAACACACCAGCATCATCAGGCCCAGTCGCTGAAGAGAAGCCCCGCCGCATCCGCTCCACCACCGTCCTCTGCGTGCGCCGCGACAATAAAGTCGTCATGGCCGGGGACGGCCAGGTCACCCTCGGCGAATCCGTCATCAAGCACGGAGCCAAAAAAATCCGCCGCCTCTACCAGGACAAAATCCTCGCCGGATTCGCTGGCTCCACCGCCGACGCCTTCACCCTCTTCAGCCGCTTCGAAGCCAAGCTCGAGCAATATCACGGCAACCTCGGCCGCAGCGCCGTCGAACTGGCCAAGGACTGGCGTACCGACAAATTCCTTCGCCACCTCGAAGCCCTGCTCCTCGTCTCCGACAAAGATCAAACCTTCCTCCTAAGCGGCCAGGGAGACGTCATCGAACCTGACACCGGCATAGCCGCCATCGGCTCTGGCGGCCCGTTCGCTCAAGCCGCCGCCCAGGCCCTAGCCGACCACACAAAATTATCGCCGCGCGAGATCGCCGAAGAATCAATGAAGATTGCCGGCAAAATGTGCATCTATACAAATGACAAGATAACGATTGAGGAGTTGTAAAAAAAGTTCCCAGTTGCCCGCCTCCAGTGAGAACCAAGGGGTCTTAGGCCCTTGCTGAGAGCTGACAACTGAGAGCTGAGACCTGACCATGGCCATCTATCTACCCGGAACCGCCGAAGAAGAGCAAGTAACACTCGACGAGCTCACGCCCCGCGAAATCGTGACCGAGCTCGACAAGTACGTCATCGGACAAAACGCCGCCAAGCGCGCCGTCGCCATCGCGCTGCGAAATCGCATGCGCCGCCAGAAGCTCACTCCCGAGCTCGCCGAAGAAGTTATTCCAAAAAACATAATCATGATCGGCCCCACCGGCGTCGGCAAAACTGAAATCGCCCGGCGCCTCGCGAAGCTCGCGAACTCTCCATTCCTGAAGGTAGAAGCCTCCAAGTTCACCGAAGTCGGCTACGTAGGCCGCGATGTCGAATCCATGATCCGCGACCTTGTCGAGATCGCCATCGAGATGATCCGCGAAGAGCGCCTCGAAGACGTCTCCGACAAAGCCGAACTCAACGCCGAAGAGCGTCTCCTCGACATCCTGCTTCCGCCCAGCACGCCGCCCGCGTCCTCAACTTCTACATCCGGCGGAGTAGTCATCGACGCCAGCACCACTCTCACAGAATCCAGCAGCCGCACCCGTGAAAAACTTCGCCAGCAACTTCGCGAAGGCAAGCTCGACGACCGCACCGTCGAAATCGAAACCCGCGAGCGCAATTTTCCATCTTTTGAAATCATCTCCAACCAGGGCGTCGAAGAGATGGACGTCAACCTTAAAGACATGCTTCCCAACATCTTTGGCCAGCGCACCAAGAAGCGGAAGATGAAGGTCAACGAAGCTTTCGAATATTTAATTCAGGAAGAAGAGCAGCGCCTCATCGATATGGAGCAGGTCACGCGCACCGCCATCGATCGCGTGGAAAATTCCGGCATCATCTTCTTGGACGAAATCGACAAGATCGCAGGCCGCGAAAGCGGCCATGGGCCTGACGTTTCGCGTGAAGGCGTTCAGCGCGATATCCTGCCCATCGTCGAAGGCACCACGGTCAACACCAGATACGGCATGGTCCGCACCGACCACATCCTCTTCGTCGCAGCCGGAGCCTTCCACGTCTCGAAGCCCAGCGACCTCATCCCCGAACTGCAAGGCCGCTTCCCCATCCGCGTAGAACTACAGTCGTTAACCATGGAAGACTTCATCCGCATCCTGACCGAACCGAAGTCTTCGTTAACCAAACAGTACATAGCGTTGTTAGAAACAGAAGGCGTAAAACTCGAATTCACCAAAGACTCTCTGGAAGAAGTAGCCCGCTTCGCCTTCCGCGTAAACGAAGGCACAGAAAATATCGGAGCCCGCCGTCTCCACACCATCATGGAAAGAGTGCTGGACGAAATCAGCTTCGACGCCCCAGAAAAAAAAGGCCAGCAATTCACCATCGACGCGGCGTACGTCCAAAAAATGCTAAGCGAAATAGTAAAAGACCAAGACCTCTCCCGCTACATTTTGTAAATCCGCGTAAACAGATAAATGAGCTCGGGCTTTCGCCCGTGATCGTTCTTGCCTTCGGATGCCATCGTTGGGAGACGATGCGCGACCGGCACGATCAATCTGCTACCCTTCTAATTTCAAATGCACGCGTCTCCAAAAAAGTTAATCGCGCCAGCCGCCCTCTGCCTAATCCTCGTCGGCTGCGCCCAGACCGGACCGCCCCTTCCGCCCTCGCTTGAACTTCCCAAGCCGCCGACCGACCTGCGCGCCACCCGCAAGGGCAACACCGTCACCCTCACCTGGAGCGAGCCCGCTCTTACAACCGACCACCAATCCGTTCGCTATCTCGGCCCAACCTTAATCTGCCGAAGCGCCGAAACCGACATCACTACCTGCGCCAACCAGGTCGCGATCGTTCCTCCTCCCGGCACCATTCCGCAGAAGCCGAACAAAAAATCGCAGCAGCAAAAACCCACCCCGCCCCCGCTCCAGACCTACGCTGACCCGCTGCCCGCATCCGCCGAAAGCGATAACCCCGACGCAGAACTTACCTACGCCGTCGAAGTTCTCAACCGCAATGCACGCGGCGCGGGCCTCTCGAATCGCGTCCACGTGCCCGCGATTACCACTCTTCCCGCTCCCGCCGATCTTTCCGCCACCCTCAACGAAGACGGTGTCGATCTCACCTGGACCAGCGTCGCCGCGCCGCCCGCCAAGACAGGCGTCGAATATCGCTATCGCATTTATCGCCGTGACGAAACTCGAAACGATGAACCCGCCGTCGGGAAACCCGCGGGCAAAAAAGAAAAACACAAAGATGCCATCGCCGCCGAATTACCCATAGGTCCGGCGGGCTCAGCCCATTTCCTCGATCCCATCGAGTGGGAAAAAACCTACCAGTACCGCATCACGGCTGTAACCATCATCACCAGGCCGGAAAGCCAGATCCAGCTCGAAGGCGATGACAGCGCTCCGCTCGAGATCGTTGCCCACGACATCTTTCCCCCAGCCATCCCCGCCGGACTCCAGGCCGTCTATTCCGGAGAAGGTCAAAGACCCTACATCGATTTAATCTGGGCGCCAGTCCCCAGCGCCGACCTGTCTGGCTACAACATCTATCGCCGCGAGGCGGGCTCAGCCCTGGTGCGGGTGAACCTGGAGCTGGTGAAGACTCCCTCCTACCGCGACATGGCTGTCGCTCCCGGGAAGACATATGTGTACTCGGTGTCCGCGGTCGATGTTCGGGGGAACGAGAGCAGGAAGTCGGATGAGGCAAGTGAATCAGTGCCTTAGCCAGATGTTCCTTGTGGAGCATTGAAATGCTCCACGTGGAGCAATGTTGACAATATTGCAGGTATGAATCTATATGTACAATCCGCGTAACACATTGAGGGATTGGCGGTTGCGCTGTTTTTTGTCGCGTCCAACAATTTGCTCCCTGCCGATTTGCGATGTTCCCGAAGCATGCTCCACACGCGAGCGGCGGAGACCGGAGATTCCCACTTTACCCAGGCGGGGCGCTCAGCGTACTCTCTGGTTTTTGAATTAGGACCTTAAACGCCTATGCGATATTGCCGGTTTTCACATAACGGAGCGGGAGCCTACGGGCTAGTCGAATCGGTGGGCGGCTCGAACTTCATCACGCGAACCTTTCTCCAGCCGCCGGCCACCAGCGACGGCGATCTGGAAGGCTTGTCCAGTCGCCGGATCGATAAGATCGCTTTCGCGGAGGCGACCCTCATGGCTCCGGTGGAGCCCTCGAAGATTGTTTGCGTGGGGCGCAACTATCGCGAGCACGCCGCCGAGCTTGGGCACGACGTCCCCGCCGAGCCGCTGATTTTTCTGAAGGCGCCAACGACGCTGCTGGCACCCGGTGGCACGATTCTGCGGCCGAAGATTTCCGCGCGCACCGACTACGAAGGCGAGCTGGGCGTGGTCATCGCGCGCCGCTGCCGGCACGTGCGCGAGGATGAAGACGTGCGGCCGTACATCCTCGGCTACACGTGCGTGAACGACTTCACGGCGCGCGACCTGCAAAGCAAGGACGGGCAGTGGACGCGGGCGAAGAGCTTCGACACGTTTTGTCCAGTGGGCCCGCTGGTTAGTGATGGGATGGAGAGTCGCGACGGTGATAGCAGTGCCAGTAAATCCAACCTTGATCCGTGGGCAGGCATTCCCGTGGAAACGCGAGTGAACGGCGAGATTCGGCAGGCGGGGAATACTCGCGATTTCATTTTTTCGCTGGATGTTATTTTGCGATTCATCTCGCAGGTGATGACGCTTAATCCGGGAGACTTGATTGCGACCGGAACTCCGTCGGGCGTGGGACCGGTGGTGAGCGGGGACGTGGTTGAGATTTCGATTCCTGGAATTGGCGTGTTGCGGAACCCGGTCGCCGACGAGGGTTGAAAGCTCGGAAGGCGCGCCTGCCGGATGCGCTGTAACGGACGCGCTGCTGACTCACTCGACTCTGGCGGCTTCATTCACTGCTACTGGGCCCGTCATCCATCGTTGCGAAAAACTACTCCAAGACCATCCGAGTTTTTACAATGGCTTTACATCTTCATGACAACCGCCGAATCTTCTTTAGTTATGTTTCCAGGCGCGAGGAACCTACAGCCGTCGTTCGAGGGTAGGGAGTCGTTCGGAGGCAGGAAAATGACGAGACGTATTAGATTCATCGCAACGGCGTTTACGCTTGCAGCTTTCGCACTCACGACCAGCGCTGCCATGGCGCAGAGCTTCACCGGCAATTGGCCGGCGACTGTAACCAAGTCGCAGCGCGACAACGGCACGTACTGCATAGCTCTGACCGACGATGCCAGCTACGGCTGGCCGCACAGCGGCGAGGCGACGATAATCCCCAATGACAACCCCTATCCCGGCTATTTCACAGTCATCGATGGACTCATCACGGTAACTTTCACGTTTCCGTCGGGCGAGGGCGATTGTTGTTCCTACCTTGTGTTCACCGCGCGCGCCAACAACGGCCACATTGGCAAGGGCGCCTTTAACTATTTCGGAATAACCGACAATGGCCTTTTGGCATTTGGCAAGAAAGACGGCTGCTCGTAATCGCGGCACATGTGAAGGCTGGATTAGCGACATTGGAGGAGACGGGATGTTGAGGCAGCAGAGGACCGATTCGAACCATCTGCGAGGCGGCGGCCCTGACACCGCGTAATAAGCGGAGCTGGGCCGACCGCGCTTAGAAGATTAACGGTTGAAACATCCCGACTTGAGCCGTAAACATCGTGTCGCACGAGTCGTAGGGCGCGACTATTTTTGGGTAACGGTAGTTACGATCGCGCCTGGATCCGTCTGAATCAAGAACGCAAGCTTCTCTCCGTCCACGGCCACAAAATTGGCATGGGTTGTGGTGCCTTCGACTGAATAAGTAACTGTCCCCGTACAGTTTTCGTTTACCGTGTAGCTGCCGGAAATCGATGTCGAATAAACCTGACCGCCGAAACTCCCCTGCTGAGTTCCACTCAGGTTCCCCGAGCCATCGGCTTTAACCTGTCCGGCGTCAGCGGTCGGTATGAGCGAGCTAGAGACGTTCCACCCTCCACCGCGGAAGCCAAACGTGCCTTTAATACCGGCGATCGAGCAACTGGCTGATCCCTGTTCCACTGCGTAGCCAGCTTCGGTATATCCAGTGTCAGTTTCGACCATCTGGATTTGCGTTCCGATCACTACCAGGCTGTAGTTCGACGCCGAGCCCGCGGCCGGGGTTATGGTGGCCGTGCCTGTGCAGTTTTTGGCGAGCGAGTAACTCCCGGTCATCGACACGTTCGAAGTGATCACGCCGTCGTTGCTGACTGTTTCGCTCCCGGTCAGCCCCCCACTTCCGTCCGCGGTCATCTGACCGACAGTAGCCGTAAGTACCTCAGAGCTGTTAACGCCTGTCAATACAAATCCGAAGCTGCCCTTTAATGTTGCGTTGGAGCAGGCGACGGAGGGTTGAGCTGCGAGGACAAAACAAAACCCAGCAAGAAACGCAAACAACCGAATCGATCTCATCATGAATCTCCTTCGCGGTGAGTGTTCGAGGTCACCCGCACTCACCTGGAATGTTCCCATTGACGGCGACAAAGGGGTGCAATTGTCCCCTCAATTCCTTTTCTCGTCAATCTGAAACAGTTTGCATCACCAACTTGAGAATTTCTGGAGTGGATCCTGGTTGCGGCCTCGCCGTTATGCTTGGTGCCCGGTTTCTGAGCGTCAACGTTTGGTTACAACGGTTACCGCTCTGGCGGATAATGGACAAACCACCCTTATGCAACAGCACTTCATCCCGCGAGACGCGACTGTCTGTGACCTCGAACGGAGAGCTGGGGCCGCTGAGGAAGAAGCGACCAAAGAACAGGAACCGCGCGCGACGGAACTGCGGGAAGAAGCAAAACTCTATCGAGAATGGGCTGCATCGCTGCGGTCTGGGCGGTGGACGAGCTGAGCGTGTCCTGAGCGTAAAAGCCTGTTAGCGGACAACAAGGATGTGTTGTTTGCAAAAATGTGAGACGTGCCTATTTCTGTCTCTACGGGTGGAGCATTGTCTCGATCAGGCTGGACGCTTTGCCCAGGGTCTTCAGATCGGTCACGCTTAACTTCTTTAGATTTTCTGCCAACGCTTCAATTCTTCTTGTTCTCGCGTCTTGCAGCAGGCGCTCTCCTTTTGCCGTGACAGTAATGGCGATTCTTCTAGCATCGTCACCGTCATTTTGAACTCTCGCCAGGCCGGATTGTTTGAGGCCGGCTACGATGCGGCTCATGGTGGGGGGCTTGACGCGCTCGGCGGCGGCCAACTGACCTAAAGTCTTCGGGCCTCCGAAAACGAGGACGGAGAGCGCGGAAAGGCGGGCCGGGCCGAGACCGGACTGGGCGTCGGTTCGGGCGGCGGCGCGCAGGAGGTGGATGGCCGCGGAGTGAAGGCGGCCGGCGACCTCGAGGCGGCGTTTCTCGAAGGACGGTGTTTCATGGGGCATCAATAAAGCTTAGCATAGCTAACAATTCTCTTGACAGGAGTGATTAGTTAGCTATGCTAAGTAATGTTGGCGGTCTGTTTTCATGGCCAGGAGATTGAACATGGCGGGTTTTGAGCAGTGTTTGGAGCTTTTATCGGCCGGAGATTTGGATGGGCTTCAACGGTTGCTCGCACTGGAGCCGGAATGCGCCGAGGGGCGGGATTCGAATGGCGTGAGCCTGGTCATGTTGGCGCTTTATCGCGGGCGGCCGGATCTGGCGCAGGCGGTTGCTCTAAAGAAGAAGGATCTGGACATTTTTGAGGCGGCTGCCCTGGGGCGGACTGATCGGATCAAGCAGCTCGCCGGTGATGGTGCGGACGGGGATGTGGCTGGTCGTCGAGCGGCCGTAAATGCGCGCTCCGGGGATGGATTTACTGCGCTGCATTTTGCCGGGTTCTTCGGGCAAGGGGAGGCGGCTCGGGTGTTGATTGCGGCGGGAGCGGCGGCGGATGCGGTGTCTGCGAATCCCATGAAGGTGATGCCGTTGCATTCGGCGGCCTCGGCACGGAATCTGGAGGCGGCGCGGTGTTTGCTGGAGCATGGTGCACCGGTGAATGCCCGGCAGGCAGGAGGATGGGTTCCGGCGCATGCCGCGGCCCAGAACGGCGACCGGGCGATGGTGGAGTTACTGCTGCGGCATGGGGCGGACGTGACGCTGAAGAATGATGAAGGGAAGACCGCGACGGCCGTGGCTCGCGAGAAGGGGCATGGGGAGGTGGCTGAGATGCTGGAGGCAGCGGGTCGGGGGTGAGGGTCGCGAGGCTGTTTTGTATAGTTTTGTGGTTACTTTGGCTTTTGCTTCGGTGTTCACGGTTTCGGCATCAAAACATCTATAATGTTCGAAGGCCTGGGACGGAATTGTCTCCTGGGCGGAAGGTTCTTGACGCGGAAAACTCACTATGTCGACTAAGTTGAAGGTTGGTGTTCTGGCTAGTTCGCTGGCTGTTCTCGTGTTTACTTTTGTGGGCAGCTTTGTGCACGTGCGGGCCTCTTCGAATGATGGGGCTTACCGGCAGCTTTCGGTTTACAGCGAGGTTTTGTCGCGCATCCGCGGGGATTATGTCGAGGAGCCGAATATACCGGGGGTGACGGAGGGCGCGCTGCACGGACTGTTGGAGTCGCTGGACGCGAATTCGAGCTATCTTTCGGCGGCGGAGTACAAGCGCTACAAGTCGATGCGGCCGGAGGGCAGGGCGGACATCGGAGCGACGGTTTCGAAGCGCTTTGGTTATGCCGATGTGATCGCGGTGATTCCGGGCGGCCCGGCGGACAAGGCGGGGATCGAGAACGCAGACATTCTGGAATCGATTGAAGGCAAGACGACGCACGATATGTCGCTGGCCGAGATTCGGACGAGTTTGCTGGGCGAAGTGGGCACGACGGTGACGGTGTCGGTGGTACGGCCGCGCAAGGCGGAGCCGACGAAGGTCGTGATCACGCGGGATATGGTGACGATTCCGCCGGTGGCCGACAAAATGATGGCCGACAATGTCGGGTATGTGAAAGTGGACTCGTTTCCGCAGGGCGAGTCGGATGACATTGCGGGCAAGATTCGCGATCTGCAGAAGCAGGGAGCGAAGAAGCTGGTGCTGGATCTGCGGAACGCGGCCGGGGGCGAGGAGTCTGAGGGGATCGCAACGGCGAATTTATTTTTAGATCACGGAACGATCACTTATTTGCAGGGGCAGAAGTATCCGCGGCAGGCGTTTAATGCGGACCCGGCGAAGGACGTGACGAAGCTGCCGGTGGCGGTGCTGGTGAATCGTTCGACGGCGGGGCCGGCGGAGATTGTGGCGGCGGCGATACTCGAGAACGCGCGCGGGGACGTGGTCGGCGACAAGACTTTTGGCGATGGCTCGGTGCAGAAGACGATCGAGATGCGGGATGGGGCCGGGCTGATTCTGTCAGTGGCGAAGTATTATTCGCCGGGCGGGAAGGCGATTCAGGATGCGGCGGTGACTCCCAATGTAATGATTGCGGATAATGACGACGATGGCGGGTTGCCGGATGATGATGGGACGCCGGCGGCTAATCCCGAGGATAAGAATGCCAAGCCTAAGAATCAAACGGATGACCAGTTGAACAAGGCGCTGGAAGTTTTGAAGAATCGGGA
>JBAWAI010000045.1:0-15282 GCA_049589215.1 Terriglobales bacterium
GAATCGTGGCGGCCGTAGCGCGCGCGTACCTCGCGCTCCGCAACAATCCAATCCGCAGCCGGATCGCCCGCAGCGCCTTTGCGCGCCAGGAACAATTCGTAAGCACGACGGCGAATTTCCTCGTCCAGATTCACTTTGTCGAGATTTGCGTTGCCGTTCTGCGTCTTCCTGGCGACCGGTTTTACCGGCGCAACATTGATCGGCGTCACGTTGCTGCGATGCTCGGTGGCTAGAACCTCGGGGTTGCGAACTTCTGGCACATTCAGTTCCGTAGCCGGTTGTACTGCGGCTGTTTCAGCGGGAGAGTTAGCTTTCTTGCGTCGTGAAGTGGTGGTTCCTTCTGTTTTACGGGCCATGCAATACTCCTTGCGATATCTGATTCCAGTAATGGTTTATTCGTAAAAAGCAACGACATCGGTGTTACCCATGAATTGCAAATTTACAACGAGGTATCTTTCTAATATATCGCGGGCGGCTGTGAAATTGTGCGGAATCGCCATCGAAAAAAGTTCTATGTGGCATAACAAACGAAGGAGGAGCGCCCGTGCACGCTAACGCCGCGCGCAGTTGAACTCTCGAGGTACGAGCCTCAAGGTCGCGCATACAGCAAGTACTGTAGTAACTTGTCGAACGCCCAAGCGTAACCGCAGTATTAGGGAAGCTCGCGAAAATGGAGAAGGACTAGCGCAACCCTATGGCAAACACTGGCAGTCAAGCAGCAGCGAAAGCCGCGAAGACGGACATGGCCGAACTGGAGACCATGGTCTCCGAGTCTCAATCATCGGAGAAGGTCGGCTTGAAACTCGCGAGAATTCTGGATGTTCACCGCAGCGAGGTCGCCGTCTTGAGGTTGGAGAAGGGCAGCTTGCGCTTCATCTTTCCGGTTGAATTGCGCTCCGCCGGCGTTTTGCCGCTCTCCGGATCGGCCGTGGCTGCGCGCACGGCGGCTACGCGCACCCCGCTGCTATCGAATGCTTTTATGCGGGTCAGGCACGCCAGCCTGTTTGAGGCGGTAAGGCTTTCGACGGCGGAAGAAGATCGCAACATGGAACAGCTGCCGATTCAGAAAATCATGTCGGTTCCGGTCGCGTCCAAAGAAGGTGTGGTGTGCGGAGTGATTCAGGTTTCGCGCAAAGGGCTCGACGCGAGAGTTTCGGGACCGGACTTTACCAATGACGATCTGAAGAAACTCGAGCAGGCCGCGGAGATCGTCTCGCGCATGGCATTCATGCGGGAAGGCGCGGAGCTGTAGACCGCTGCCGTCAGCTGTGGTCCTGAGAATAGCCTCAAAGGTTAGAGTCATAAGTCAGAAATCAGATTTAAGAAGTGAAGCTCTTGGTTTTCACTTCTGCAATCTGACTTTTACCTTTTGACTTGCTCTTCAGATCGCCTGGCCTGCGCAAAAGCCCGAGGCCCACGCCCACTGAAAGTTGAAGCCGCCAAGCTGCCCGGTCACATCGACTACCTCGCCGATGAAAAACAAACCGGGCACGCTGCGCGATTCCAAGGTACGCGCCGACAGCTCGCCAGTATCTACGCCACCGGCAGTCACTTCGGCTTTGCCATAGCCTTCAGTCGCGGCTGGTTTGACGATCCACGCGTGGAGTTGCCGCTCGGCCCCGGCTAGAGCGTGAGCCGAGTTAGCCGCAAGGGGATGCGTGTCCGACCACCGGTCTGCCAGCCGCCGCGGCAAGATTTCGCGGAGCAGAGTCTTCCAACCCGACTCATCACGGCGGCTGCTCTCTTTGAGACGCGCGTTGAGGTCGATGCCCGGAGCCAAGTCGATCGAGATTGACTTGCCGTCAGCCCAATAGGAAGAAATTTGAAGAATCGCGGGACCGCTGATGCCGCGGTGAGTGAACAGCATCTTCTCGCGAAAAGCCCGCCTGCCGGAAGAGGCGACCACCTCGGTTGAGACTCCGGTCAGGTCGCACCAGCGCTTGCGGTCGACCTCGCTGAACACGAAAGGGACGAGTGCGGCGCGCTGGGGCTGTATCTTCAGTCCGAATTGCGTGGCCAGATCGTATCCGAAGGATGTGGCGCCAATCTTGGCAATCGACAGGCCACCGGTGGCGACAACCAAGCGCGGAGACGAGAAGGCGGCGTTCTCGGCGTGCACGGTGAAGTCATCAGCTTTTTCAACTCTTTCAATTTTTGTGTCGACGCGAACCTCAACGCCGGCGGCGCGGCATTCCTCTTCGAGCATCGCGACAATGTCGTTCGCGGATCGATCACAAAAAAGCTGCCCGAGCGTTTTCTCGTGATAAGGGATGCGATGCTTTTCGACGAGCTTCACGAATGCGTGGGGCGGATATCGGGCCAGCGCCGACTTGGCAAAATGTGGATTCGCGGAGATGAAATTTTCCGGCTCGGTGTAAAGATTGGTGAAATTACACCGCCCACCGCCTGAAATCAGAATCTTCCTGCCTATGCGCTCGGCGCGCTCCAGCACCAGCACTCGCGGTCCGCGCCGTCCGGCTTCGATGGCGCACATGAGCCCGGCTGCGCCGGCGCCGAGGATGATTGCATCGTATTGTGAAGTTGAAGAGTTCACAGTGTGAAAATTGCCTACGCGAAATTATGCCTCACGCCGCATGGTTCGAGTATCGTTCCAAGTATCGGCGACGACGGCAGCAGCCACTAATATCAAAGTCGATCCTTTGCCCGCCGACCGCTGCGGTGACAATCCATGCCGAGTGCCCGTCTGATCAAAGTTCGCGGAGTGGTGCAGGGCGTGGGCTTCCGGCCCTTCGTCTATCGCATTGCCGCTGAATTGCACGCTACCGGCTGGGTGCTGAATGGAGAAGAAGGCGTTGCCATCCACGTTGAAGGAAACGATTCCATCCTCGAAGAATTTCTGCGGCGTCTGAAGGCCGAGGCACCGCCCGCTTCGCGCATTGTCGAAATCCAAGTTGCCTCGGCCACGCCAGAGGGCTTTCAGGAATTCTCTATCAAGGAGAGCGAGCGCAAACGCCGCCCCACTGTCCGCATTTCGCCCGATCTTCCCGTGTGCGACGAGTGCGTTCGTGAAATGACGGACGCCGGCAACCGGCGTTTCGGCTATCCCTACATCAACTGCACGAACTGCGGTCCGCGCTACGCGGTGATTCTCGCGCTGCCCTACGACCGACCGAATACCACGATGAAGGACTGGCCGTTTGACGAATACTGCGATCGCGAATATCACGATCCGGCCAATCGCCGCTTTCACGCGCAGCCGGTCGCCTGTCCAGTGTGCGGTCCGCATTATTATTTGCGCATCGCAGAGGAGACGTTGCCCGAAGACTCGGTGGTCATTCGCAAGACCATCGACCTTCTGAATGCCGGCAAGATCGTGGCCATAAAAGGGCTCGGCGGTTATCACCTGGCTTGCGACGCAAAAAATGCCGAGGCGGTGGCTCGCATGCGTGCGCGAAAATTTCGCAAAGAAAAACCGTTTGCCGTGATGGTGGAAAATGTTGAGGGCGCGCATGCTCTGGCGGATCTTGCTCCCGAGGCGATAGCTCTGCTCACTTCCATCGCTCGGCCTATTGTGCTCGCGCCGGCCAAAGTTGAACTTGCCGGAGTTGCGCCCGATAATCGTGAACTCGGCATCATGCTGCCCTACACGCCTTTGCAACATCTTCTGTTTGCCGCGGGCGCTCCATCGATTCTCGTGATGACGAGCGCGAACCGTTCGAGCGAACCGATTGCGTACGAAGACCCCGATGCGATGGAGAGGCTATCGGACATTGCCGACGCATTTCTTGTCGGCGAACGGCCCATCGCGCGCCGTGTCGACGATTCGGTGGCCCGTGCGGGAGCGTTTGGACCCACGATTCTGCGCCGTTCGCGCGGCTATGCGCCGGGAGCGGTCGCGAGATTTCCGATGAAGGCATTGACGAATAGGCCCATTCTCGCCGTCGGGCCCGATCTCAAAAATACCGTGACGCTCGTCGTTGAGGGGCAGGCATTCGTCAGCCAGCATATCGGCGACCTCGATCACTATGAGGCCTTCCGCGCATTTGACGAGACGATTCGCGACCTCATGACGATGTATGAAATTCGCTGGGACGACCTGCTGGTGGCACACGACGCTCATCCCGAATATCGTTCCACGGTCCACGCGCTGGGATTGCCGGCGGCGGAGAAACTTGTCGTTCAACACCATCGCGCGCATGTCGCCTCCGTGCTCGCGGAACGCGGCGCATGGGACGAACGAGTTCTCGGAGTGAGCTTCGACGGCACTGGCTATGGAGACGATGGCGGCATCTGGGGCGGGGAAATATTTGAAGGCAGCCTGTCCACCGGATTCAAGCGCATCGCTCATCTCAGGCCGGCGGTGCTGCCGGGAGGCGATGCGGCCGCGCAATTTCCCGTGCAGGCTGCGGCCGGCTTTCTGGCGCAGATCGAAGGCCTGCCCGACGTGAGCGCGACGCCGTTTTTATTTCCGCCTCGTTACCAAACCGCATTGCGGCTGACTGAAAAGAATGTACGTACATTCCGCACGACCTCAGCGGGGCGGCTCTTCGATACTGCGGCGGCCTTGCTCGGCTTCACGCGCGAAATCACTTTCGAAGGCCAGGCGGCGATGTGGGTTGAGCACATGGCGCGAGCCGCGCGCGAATCGGACTGCTATCCATTCCCTTTTCTAAACGGCGAACTTGATTTCCGCCCATTGCTGCAAGCGGTCGCCGATGATCGGCGGCAGGGACGTGAGCCCGAGACAATCGCGCGCGCCTTCCAGCGCGGCATAGCCCGCGGCGTCGCCCAGGCGGTAAGGGAGCTTGGCGGGAAGCACGGCATCGACACGGTCGTACTCTCCGGAGGCGTTTTCCAGAACGAACTTTTGCTCGAAGATTTGAAAGATGAACTGCGCGTTACCGACTTCCAGATTTGGACCAACCAACTCGTTCCAGCCAACGATGGCGGCATCAGTTTCGGTCAGGCGGCGCTGGCAGCGCTTGGAGGCGCGAAGTCGATTTAATAGTTGTCAGAAAACAAACTTGAACGCAGCCTGCATCAGCCGCGGCGGCTGAGCGTTGACGACGTGGCCAAAGCAGGCGGTTTCGCGGGTGATGGTCCCGCCGGCAGGGCAAGCATCGTTAATATTTCCATCCACCGCGCTCGGGCCGTAGAACTGCGTATGGTTGAAAACGTTGAATGCCTCAATACGAAAGTTCATAGCCTTCGATTCCGTCAGCCGAACTTCTTTCATCAGCGCCACGTCATAGTTGCCGAGGCCCGGCCCGTAGAAAAAGCGGCGCGGAGCGTTCCCCGGCGTGCCCAGGGGCTGCAAGTTGAAGAGAGAGGTGTTGAAATATACGCTTCCGTTGCGTGGATTGTGGTTCAAATTCAGCGGCCCCGGCGTGTATTGCGGTTCGTCGACGCCGTAGTTGTTAATGCCGTTCGGCTCCGCGCCTAATAACGAGTTATCGCTATAGTTGAGGAGCGTCACCGGAAAGCCGGTGCTGAAGTGCGTCACTCCGGAGAAGGTCCAGCCCTCGGTCCAGCGATTTGAAGAGTGGATGAATCGCTCAAGCGGCAGCCGGTAATCATAGCTGACGACAAAATTCTGCCGGGTATCGAATGACGACAGAGCGTAACTGAGAGCCGGATTGATCGGATTCACCTCTTCGCCCAAATTCGAAGAATCGTCCATCGACCTGCTGTAGGTGTACCCGGCTGAAAGCTCGAGGCCTCCGCTTCTGTGGCGCAGGCTGAGTTGGAGGGCGTTGTAATTGGACTTGCCGGTCGTCTCCTGATCGGTGTCGCTGCCGAAGTTGAAGCCCAGCGGACCGCGCGTGCCGTAGATTGTGTGACCTGCCGCGGATGTGAAGACGTTGCTCTCGCCGAACGGCCCGCAGGTCGGCGATCCCGGCGAAACATCGCCGGGCTGACTCAAGCTCAGGCAGAGCGCGGGGTCGCCGGGGTTGGCCTCCACCATCACGAGCGAGCGGTGCCCTTGAGTGCCCACGTAGCTGCCGCTTAACACTGTGTTCGCGCCCAGTTGGCGCTGGATCGACAACATATATTCTTCGACGTATGGAATGCGGTTCGACGCGGAATATCCCGGGATGCCGCTGATCGGCTCGTACTGCGCCCAGTTGATATTCGGATTCGGATTGTGGCTTGTGGCCATGCGCGTCGCGAGGGTGACCGGAAACGTCTGGCCAAGATTTTGGCCGGTCGCGGCCGTGACGAAAGGCGTGGCAAACAGCGGCGGCGCGGGACTTGAATAGGTGATACCGAAGGGCGCGTTGCCGGCCAGGATCCCGATCGTCAAGGCTTCAATCTGCGTGTAGAACATTCCGAAGCCGGCGCGGATGCTTGTTTTGCCGGCATCACCGAAAATTTTTCCGAGGAATGTGTCATGCGCAGCGCCAGGCGAATAGGCCAGCCCAATGCGAGGAGCGAAGTCGAGATTGCCCGGCGGCGCCAGCGTGCGCGGGATGCCAGCATCCGTAGGAAATAGAATGCCGGCGGGAGCGCCCGGGAAAACCGCAGTTGACCGGCCGGGCTCGAAGGTCGAGATCCCATTATTTTTTTCATACCAAGGCTCGATGCGATCCCAGCGCAAGCCGAAATTCAGCGTCAAATCGGAGCGGACGCGCCAACTGTCCTGCGCGTAAAGGCCCCAGTACCGGTTGCGCCCGTAAAAAGGTTGCAACTGGCTCTGGTTGTACTGGCTCGGAATTCCGAGGAGGAAATCGGCGAAGTCGGAGCCAGTCTCACTTCCGGTGAATAGAAAATTGCCGTTGAATTGCGCGATGGCGTTTGTGTTGACCTGATCGTAGTGAAACTCCGCGCCGAATTTCATGGTGTGGCGGCCGATCACTTTGGAGAAATTGTCGATCCATTGAAGAGTATTGTTCGCCTGCTTCAGTTCGTTGGCGTTGGTCCCGATTGAAAACGCATTGAAGACGATGTTTTCCACTCCCTCGCCGCTCGGGTTGAGCGGCACGATGCCCGGCGTGCCAGCACCGGTCACGAATCCCTGCGATGCCAGGGTGACGCCCACTCCACCAACTGGCCGGCCGAGATCGTTGGAATCGCGCATATAGCTGAAGTGAGCCTCATTGACGGCGTTCGGACCCAAGGTTTTTGTGTTGCCAAGGCTGAACAATTGCGCACGGCCGAGGTTGAGGGCGTTGAACCCCGGCACGCTGGCCCCGCTCTGGGCCACTGGATAGGGATTGTTGAGCGTGTAGTCATCAAGAAAGTAATAGGCGGAGAAAAGGCCCCAGCGACTGTTCGCGTCCAGGCGGTAGGCTCCTTTGTCGTCGCGCAGGTTTTCGTTGGAGGCAGAGGTAGAAAAGCTGTTCGCGTTTGCGTTGGGCGATGGAATATATTGCAGCAGATTCTGTGCGGGAGCGGACCACGCCCGTGTCGGGATCATCGCGTATGGGAAGACACATTGCGATGAACTGATGCAGCCCGTGGTGTAGTAAGGTTCGCCGGGGGCAACGGAATACTTCAGTTCGTTCGAGAGCACGTCGGCCCAGCAGGTCGCGCCGGTTGGGCAGGTTGGCGGGCTGGTGACGGAACCTGTTAATGAGCTCGCCAGGTCGAGCAGATTTCCAGATCGGTCCTGTGCTGAGGGAACGGGAATCTGTCCCGTGTCGATGCCCTCGGTCAGCCGCGTGCCTTGATAGTCGGCAAAAAAGAATATCTGATTGGGCCGGATTGGTCCGCCGAAAGTTGCACCAAACTGATTCTGGTTGAAGAGGCCTCGCCCCGGCGAAAAATAATTGCGGGCGTCGAGGTCCGTGTTGCGCAGAAACTCAAAGACGTCGCCATGAAATTGATTGGTGCCGGACTTGGTGATGACATGGACCTGTCCGCCGCTATGGCCGCCCGATTCGGCGTCGAAGTTATTAGTTAGGATGCGGAACTCGGCGATCGAGTCGAGGTTGGGAATGATGGCCGTACCTGAGTTCACGTCCTCTTCGGCGTCGCTTCCGTTCACGGTGAACGCGTTCGAGAACTCTCGTTGGCCATTGACGGAGATCGTACCGGGATTGAGACCGCCGGAGGGTGAAAGGGCGCTGACGCCGACATCCTGTTGCGTGTTTGAGGTAAGCGAAGTTGCCGGAACGACGCCCGGTTGCAGAGCCAACAAATCGGTATAGCTGCGGCCGTTGAGGGGAACCGCCGCGAGTTGCGTGCCCGCGATGATTTCTCCCATCTGGGTGTCGGACGTTTCTGTATGGACCGCATCCTCGAGCACGACGACCGAGTCAGCCCTTGTGCCGACCTCCAGCACCGCGTCGATTATGAGTGAGCCATCCGCGTCGATGGTGACTCCGGTGCGGCGGTAGGGCTTGAAACCGGGGCGGTCGACTTCGATGTTGTACCGTCCGGCCGGCAGGACCGGGAACGTGTAGACACCTTTGTTGTCGGTGGTGACGCTGGTACGGATGCCTGTATTCGTGTCGATTGCGATGACGGCAGCTCCGGCGAAGACAGCGCCGGTGGGATCTTTGACCGTGCCATGAACACTTCCGCCGACGCCAGCCCATACAGGGACAGCGAATAGGACGAGCAAGAGAGCAGCGCGGACGAAGAAGGTGCGCGCATTGAACAACCCGAGAATTTTCAGGAAATGAATTCGAAGCGGGCCCATAGGATTTCTTAATTACGATCTCAGCTAGTTGCAACTCAGTCGCAACTAGGCTATAGTTAAGTTAGGGCTTGCAGTTTGATTTCGTCAACCCGACCCGCAAGATTCCGTCGCAATTTGCTTGCAAAGAGTTGCGACACGAGAACTGAGATCACCCCATGCCGCTTCCACAAACTGAGATCCCCGGCCGCCTGCAAACCCAGTTAGCCGGCCGCGGAATTCGCATGACCGCGCAGCGCCGCGCGATTCTCAGCGTGATCGAGATGGCGACCAAGCACCTCGATGCCAGTCAGATTCTCCGCAAGGCGCGCCATGTCGATCCGACAGTCGATCGCAGCACGGTGTACCGCACGCTCGACCTGCTCAAGCGCCAGGGACTGGTTGACGAGTTGGATTTAATGCACATCAACGGCGAAGGACATTACTACGAGCGCAAGCTGGGTCGCGACCATATTCATATGGCTTGCCTGCGTTGCGGCAAGATCACCGAATTCGTCAGCGAAACTTTTGACGCGTTGAAGAAACAGCTGGAACGCGACTGCCGTTTTCACATCGTGGTTTCGCGCCTCGAGGTTGGTGGGTACTGCTCGAGCTGTCGGCGTTAGGTGGGATATACCGGGTGGGAGATTGTTGTGTGTTAGTCAATCTGGCGGCAACTTTACGAAATCCGAACATCGCGGCTCGACTTACTTGTCAGAACGCGAACCTCGACAATTATTCGCAGAAGGCCTGCTGTCACGAAAACATCGTGAAAGTGCCGCTCCGCCTGTTACGAAAACCGAACAATGCAGTTGAAAAGCTCTGCATAAACTTGGTATAAGCATGCACTAGGGCGTTGCCGTCTTCGCCGGCGAATCTGCTTCGAGTTTCCCTGGCGGAGTCCAAATCGGGAATTTGAGTCGCTTCAGACGACAGTCGGTCTTCCCTGGGCGCGCCACGGGGTCGGAGTTTACATGCTCTCGGCAGGGAACGATCTTCGGAAGATTCGGGAACGCCTTGGCCTCACGATGCGGGATGTGGAAAATGCCAGCCTGGCTATCTCCCAGCAACGCGGCAGCGAGGAATATCTGATTCCGCCGAGCCGGCTCTCCGACATTGAGACCAAAGGGGTGGTTCCGAGCGTCTTCCGGTTTTATTCGCTGGCGGCGATCTACCGCAAGCCCCTGGCAACGCTGCTCCGGTTCTACGGAATCGATCCTGATTCCATCACCTCCGAGTGGTCCACCTCCCAGCCCGCGCACTCGCATGTTGTGTCAATTGAGAGGGATCAGGAAACTTGCAGCATTCCCGTCAAACTCGATCCCGGATTCGATCTCCGGGCAACATCCGATCTGGGACGGATGGTGCAACAATGGGGCACGGTACCCCTCTCGATGCTGAGCCATCTGGCCGCGCAGGACTACACCTACGCGTTTATCGGCCACGAAGATTTCACCATGTATCCAATCCTGCAGCCGGGATCTTTCGTCCAGGTGGATGAGTCCCGAACGCGGGTGGTCGAGCGCCAATGGCGCTCCGAATACGAGCGGCCGATCTACTTCGTCGAAACCCGCGACGGATTTACCTGCTGCTGGTGCTCGTTCGGCCTCAACAACTCCCTTGTTCTCCAGCCACACCCGCTGTCACCGGCGCAGGTACGAATCCTCAGGCACCCTCAGGAGGCGGAGGTGATTGGCCAGGTGGTTGGGATTGCGATGAGGATTGGTGATCTGGCTGTGGCTGACGATTTTGAAGAACCGAGAGAGTTTCCACAACAGAAAGCAAGTGGAGTTCTGTCACCTTCGAACAGCCTGAAGGAAGTAAACGGTATAGACCTGTCGCCAATCTCGACGCGTAAGAAGCTGGGCTGACTCCCTCCGCCTCGCTGGACGCCGTAAGATCTTCCTGCAACAGACGTAGGCGCGTCCTCAGGATCGTGCCAATGAGCGATTGGTGCGCGCGCGCGAAGGCCTGATGGGCCGTCGCATTCCCGTGCGCACGCTCGAATCCCCAGTGCCGATACCCGCCCTCCGGTGATCTCCGTTCGGCCACGTAAGTCAGTCTTCTCCACATCCCCTCGATCTTGCCGAGGGTCCTTTGTCGAAGATCGTCATAAGCCGATTTCAGCGCCATTTTCGCACCATTTTGACAACCGCTACGTTTTCCGAAAAACCGACTGAATCGAGTTTCCCCGCTCGGCGCTGGCCGGCGGCCTGAAACTCACAACCACCGAGATGTTTAGATCGCTACGAGAGAGAGGATACCCTGTGAATTCACTGAAAGCAAAGCTCGCAATTATGTTGTTCGCGTTGGCGATGTTGGCCGCGATTCCAACCCAGCTCCACGCCGATGGCAACCCGCTTCCCACCTGCACGGGTAACGTTTGTCTCCCCCCCGGCAACTAAAAATTGCCGCTTGAGTGCTATAGCGGCGGATGGTAGATTCCGTCGGTAGCACTCAAGCGATGCATCTCCCGCCGCCAATTTATACCTTCTTATGGGTGACTCCGCACCTGTTACTCATTTCAGTCGCGGTAGTCATGTTCCGCAGGTCATTGCATACGGAATTTCCCATATTCTTCTCCGCCTTGGTCTACGAGTTCCTTGCGTTTGCCATTCTATTCGTAACGATTTATGTGCTGGACGCGCCATCCTGGTACATGAAGGTTGATTTCTTCAGTCGAGCGGGCAGCACGGCCTTCCACTTCGGAATACTTCAGGAACTCTTCGACGCGCCGTTGCAGCACAATGCCGCGTTGCGCCGCACCAGCGCCCACGTGTTGAGGTGGGTTACCGGTTCTTTGATCGTAATAGCTGTGTTACTCATCGGACTCCTGTATTACAACAGTCTCGGGCACCGGCTACTTCCAGCCTATGCTACGCTAGAGGCGCTGGACATTGTGCAGTGTTTTGTGCTCGTTCTGGTTGTTCTGTGGCACCGCTTTCTCGGCATTAGGATGTCCAATTTCGCCTTTGGAATTGCAGTCGGAGTGGGGGTGACAGCGGCGCTGGAGCTACTGGCTGAAGCATGGAAGGACTTGGTCGGACCGTCCCGTGCTTGCGATTATCTGCAGATGAGCGCGTACCTTTGCACCGTCCTGATATGGTTATATTATGCGTTCGTCGATAAGAACGAGGCTTCTCAAACCGGCAATCGCTGCGACGACGGCCGGTTGCTGAACATGGGCGGCGCGGCTGCCGATATGGAGAGAATGGTGCGCAAATGATTGTCGTGCTCATTGTTGCAGTGTTCCTCGCGGTTTCGCTGACGCTGTTCCTGGCCTTGCAGGCTTTGAGGCGTGGCGCAGGCGACGGCTCCATCCAAAAGTCGGCCGACGAACTCACTCCGGTAGATCTCGAAGCCTTCGAGAATCTCACCGACCCGGAGGAAGAACACTTCCTGCGAGCCCATCTATCGCCAGCAGAGTTTCGCGGCGTGCAGCGCGGCCGCATCCGCGCCGCCAAGCTCTACGTCGCGGCCCTGTCGCAAAATGCGGCCGTGCTGCTCGCGGCTGGGCAAAGTGCGCAGTCTAATTCGAACGCCGAGATCTCCGCCGCCGGACGGGAGCTAATGCACCGGGCGTTCTTCTTGAGAATCTGGTGCGTTCTTTCGCTGGTTCGCATGAACGCCGCCTTGGTCTTACCAGCGCAGCTGACCGTCTCTGGGAAAATCGCCAACCAGTACATGCTCGTGACCTACATGGCAGCCAATTTGCCGAGAAGAATCGCCGCCTGACGACGAACGCCGCATCACTCATCAATGCTTTGGGTGTCGATATGTAATGGGGAGAGCCCGCGGGGAATGCGAAGCTCGGCGACTCACGCTTGACAGTTGTAAGGTCGTGGCGGAACTGTTTTGAGGGGGTACTCGAGCGCAGTTCCGCCCCGCCTCATACTGCGTCTCCGATAGTAGGTGGTCTCTGGTAGGTCCCAGCAGGCAACCCATTACTTGTTACGGAAACCGAACAAACCTGATTCTGTAGGTATTGCCCGATTGCAATCTTCCATCGATTCCCAAAATGGAACCATCCTACGGGGCCTGCCCCACCCTCCCGCACAATGCCTAACCGCCGCTAAGTCTATATGGGAACGACCTTTAGAGCGGCTGTCAACATCAAGCCTTTGGTAACTGTTACCGACGCTGCTTCCTGGCGTTACCAAATGCCTACCCTACCCTTATTTTGGGCCATGTACTTAAGTTTACCTCTCGCCTAATCTGGACTCACTGGACAACCTGGCAAACAGGAACCAGATCGGAAGCGGGGGACCAAATGAAGCATCTTTGCCTGATACTTTTGGTATGTGCAGTCGCTCAAGGTGAGAATTTCATAGCCAGCGCCGGTGCCGTTCCCGCGGCGCCCAGCCAGCAGCGCCCATTTTGGACCTTCGAAAATAAAGTAAGCTTCAGCGCGCTCGCGGGACTGGTCGCAGCCGACGCCTTCACGACGCAACGAGGCCTGAGTCAGGGCTACCGTGAAGCCAATCCGCTGATGCGCCCCTTCGTCACTCGCGGCGCGGCCGGCGAAGCCGTTGGCTCGGCGCTAGGATTCGGCGCTGGCCTGGGCACGGTCTACCTGCTGCACCAGACCCATCACTACAAGGCCGAACGCATCGCGATGCGCCTCATCGTAGGCGGCGAAGGCGCGGTGGTTGGTCACAACGTCGCAATCCTACACTAGGTCGGGAAAGTGTTCCCAACTCGGCACGGCAGACCGAGTAGCGTCTCGCCGGTCCTGATATGAAACGAAACTGAGCTCCCGGCAAAGAGTTCTATTCTGCGATTGTGATCTGCGAATGCGCTAACTGGCATCGCCCTGACAAACGCGCTCTCCGTCCGAACGTGTAATCGTCATCAGCGCGGTTCGCGAGCCCGCTCTCTCGCGAATGCATTTTTACGCCGGATGATCGTGGCCTGGGATTATCCTTCCGGCGGGAGCGTGCCACCGCCTAGATCCAATGATAACCAATCTCTAACGGCGCAGCAATTGTCACTCTTTCCAGAGCTATGCGATACTTGAAATCGCTCCAGGCGGCCAATGCGTCAGCAAATGCTCGCTGACTTCTCAAGCCGGGATGGCGGAACCGGCAGACGCAGCGGACTCAAAAGCGGAATCCACATCATTTAAGTATCAGTAAATAAACAAGATAAGTGCGCGACAGCAGACGCAGCGGATTTTTATGGCTTAAGTGCTCGAGCAACGCTGGCCATCCAGGACGGCACAAATTGGCGGGGTCTTATTCATGGTAAGCCCGACCCAAGCCTAGCTAGAAGCCATGATTCATCGGTGACGGCAAGCGCGTTTGTCGTTACCTAGGTGGTTCTTCATGGCCACTCTCACACAATCCTGATCGCCGCCAATTTCCATCCTAGTTGCCAAGACTAGGATTCCAGCAGCGCCCGTAACTTATGAGCGTATCTGCGGCTCGACGTGACCACCGTTCCTTCTGCCAGTACGATGTCGTAAACCCCATCGAACATCGGACGAATCTCGCTAATGCAGGCACCGTTCACGATGGCCGATTTTCGCACGCGGATGAAGTGGTGTGGCGCCAGCTTCTCTTCCAGGTGTGCCAGGGTTTCCCGCAACAGGTGACTGTCGCTGGCGGTGTGTATGCAGGCATAGTTTCCCGTGGCTTCGATCCACAAAACGTTGGAGATGGGAACAAAGAAAATCCGCTTCTTGTCCTTCACCACAAAACGTTCGAATGGGCGGAGACTACGGAGAGATTGGAGCAGTGGTTCGAGGCCTCGATTTGCTTTTCCGCGCTGTTCGAGGACCTGGCGTGCGTGTGCCAGGGCCTTGGCAAATCGCTCCTTATCATAAGGTTTCAACAGATAGTCAACTGCGTGCACTTCGAATGCACGAATGGCGTGCGCATCGTGAGCCGTGACGAAGACATAAACGGGAGCGGGGCCGGTCGATGGCTCCACATTTTCGATGACTCCAAAACCATCCAGATCAGGCATCTGCACATCGAGAAAAACGATGTCGGGCTGAAGTTCATTGATCTGCTCCACAGCGTTTATTCCGTTCGTCGCCTCACCTACAAGTTCAATGCCGTCGTGTTCGGCCAGATAGCGACGGATACCGCGCCGGGCGATCGGTTCGTCATCGACGATGAGGACTCGCGTCTTCAATGCGAACTCCGCAGTGGAATGGTGATGATGGCCTCACAGCCTCGACCGTCGCCGCCGGTGAGTTTTAGCGATGACTGGTCCCCGTAGAGTTGTTTCAAGCGTGACTGGACATTGCTGAGTCCGACGCCGAACCGCAAGAGCGACGCCGGTGCCGGTCCAGGGCCATCATCGCGGACGCGGAGCCAAACTCTGCCGTCGTGGAGTTTGGCAGCGATCTCCAGCCGGCTTGCGGTGGAATCGACGCTGAAGCCATGCTTGATGGCGTTCTCAACCAGCGGCTGAAGGGCCAGGCTCGGTACATAGACTCCGAGAAGATCAGGCGGTATGTCCATGTGCACGTTCAGGCGATCATGAAAGCGTGTCTGTTCGATCTCCAGATACTTGCCGACGAACTCGAGTTCGCTTTGCAAGGTGATCTCGTTCTCCCGGCGTTCGAGGGCCATGCGGAGCAGGTCGCCGAGGCTGACCAGCAGACGGCCCGCAGCATCGACGTCTTCCTGCATCAGAACACCGATGGCATGGAGGCTGTTGAATAAAAAATGCGGATGAAGTTGGCTCTTGAG
>JBAWAI010000046.1:0-10218 GCA_049589215.1 Terriglobales bacterium
ACCAAGTAGTAAAGTTGCGCAAGCGCGCACAAGTGCCAACCCGCTGACAACCGCTTCCCTTCCAAACCCAGCCGTCCGATCTGCCGGCTCGCGCAATTTGTTATTCTTATCCGCGATGCCCCGCACCCTTGACCCTGATCTTCGCCGCGCTCTCATCGCGCGCATTCGCTACTACAACGAAATGGGCATTTACGATTTCTACCGCCAGCCAGCAAGCGAGGCCGCAACCGACGTCGCAGAAATTCCAACCGAATTCGGAGACGAAATGAGTCCACGGAAGTCCGCCGCGCTGCGCGTGCCGGTTGCCACAGAGGAAGCCACACTTGAGATCGTCCCCGCGCGCCCTGAGCAAGGCACGAGCGATCCGGTCAAGGCATTAAAAATCATTCGCGAAGATCTCGGTGACTGCACGCGTTGCCCGTTGCACAAGCAGGGCCGCAAGCAGATTGTCTTCGGCGTCGGCGATCCCAAGGCGGAGCTGATGTTCGTCGGCGAAGGCCCCGGCGCCGATGAAGACGAACAGGGCGAGCCTTTTGTAGGCCGCGCCGGGCAGCTTCTTAACAACATGATCAAAGCGATGGGAATCACGCGCGAACAGGTTTACATCGCCAACATCGTCAAGTGCCGTCCGCCCGGAAATCGCACACCCGAGCGCGAAGAATGCGAAACCTGTTCGCCTTTTCTGATGCGCCAGATCGCGGTCGTCAAGCCCAAAGTGATCGTCGCTCTCGGCGCGACCGCCGCCAAAACGCTGCTCGCTATGAACTCGTCGATGGCTCAGCTCCGCGGACGTTTTTATGACTTCACACCCGCGGGCTTTCGCGGCAGCGGCCCAAGCAATGACTCCAACTGGACGGGCTGCAAACTCGCCGTCACCTACCATCCGGCATTTCTTCTCCGCGACCCGCGCCAAAAAGGCGAGGCCTGGAAAGATTTGCAAATGGTTATGAAAGAACTGGGTCTGAAACCGCCCGCCAAAGACGCTCAGTGACCATCCATGCCCAGCGATGAAATCCGCCTGATCAGTAAAGCGACCGCCGAGCACTACACCTGGGGCAGCCGCTGCGATGGCTGGCACTTGCTGAAGAATCCCGGGCTGAGCGTAATTCAGGAATGCATGCCTCCAGGCACAACGGAAGTCGGCCACTTCCACCAGCACGCGCAACAACTCTTCTACATACTCGCCGGCGAAGCAGTTATGGAAGTAGACGGCCGTTCAATCAATCTCACCTCCGGTCAGGCAATTTGGATACCTGTCGGCGCGGCGCACCTGATAAGAAACGATTCGGGCAGCGAAGTCCATTTCCTAGTAATCTCGCAGCCGCCCTCGCACGGTGACCGAGTCCCTGCGCCGGAACCCCCCTCTTCTGATCTGGGTTAATCTTCCAACAGATGCCGTTCTTCGCCGACGTCGCGCTCGCCGTGCCCCTCGATATGGCGTTCACCTATGCCATTCCTCCCGGCATGGAGCCAGCCGTCGGCGGTCGCGTTCTGGTGCCTTTTCGCCAGCAGCGCATGTCGGGCATCGTCGTCGAACTTCATGACCGTGCACCCACATCGAAAGACGTCAAAGTCAAAAATGTCATCGAAGTGCTCGATCGCTCACCCGTCCTCGACGCGCAATTATTGAAACTCGGCCAGTGGATCGCCTCCTATTACCTCGCGCCTCTCGGCGAAGTGTTTCGCACCATGCTTCCTCTTTCGGCAGAGTTCAAGCGCACCATCACCTACCGCATCGCCGACAAAGGCCATCTGTCGCTGCATCTCGCGGCCACGGCCGGGTCTTCCGCTCGCTCGCAGCGCGAGCCCGAAGATCAGCTGCTCGAATTCCGCGTGCTCGATTATCTGGCCCAACGCGAGGGTGCGTCGGTGAACGAAGCCAGCCTGCGCGGTGCGACAAGAGCTTCAAGGGTTCTCCTCGCCGGAATGATTCGCAAAAAGTGGATCGCCCGCGAAGACGTCTCCGCAGCACGCGATGCCGCTCGAACGATCAAAGTTGCGGTCCTGGTGTCGGCCGAAGCTCTTTCAGAACGCCATGCCGGAGAAAGCACGGGCGAAGCCTCCCGTGCCCCCATTCCGAAGAAGCTCAATGAAAACCAGCGCGCGCTCATCGATGCGCTCGCCGCCGCCGGTGGACGAGTGCCCGTCGATGCCCTGCGCGGACTCGACATTCCACGCACGACTGTGGCCACTCTCGCGCGCCGCGGATTGATCGAACTGGTCGACGAACCGCAAAGTTTCACCGCTTCCCGGCTCAAGCCTCGCCGCTCGCCCTTCGAATTCGAATTCAACCCGCCTCAGAAAGATGCGCAAAACAGAATTCTTGCTGCCGTCAGCGCGCACAAATTTACTGGCATGCTGCTGCACGGCGTCACCGGATCGGGCAAGACTGCGGTCTATCTGGCTGCCATGCGCGAAGCCCTTGAACAGGGGCGATCGTCGATTCTCCTCGTGCCCGAGATCGGCCTCACCCCGGCCATGGCCGCCGACTTGATCCAGGTCTTCGGCGACGAAGTCGCCATCCTCCATTCCGGCCTCAGCGACGACGAGCGCGCCGAGCAGTGGCATCGTATTAAGTGCGGAGAGGCTCGCGTCGTCGTCGGCACGCGCTCCGCGGTCTTCGCTCCCGTCGCCGATCTCGCACTCCTCATCGTGGATGAAGAACAGGACTCGTCCTACAAGCAGGAGGAAACGCCGCGCTATCACGCCCGCGATGTCGCCGTAATGCGCGCAAAAATGGCGGACGCCGTCATCGTGCTCGGCTCGGCGACGCCATCGCTCGAGTCGTATTACAACGCGAAAAAACACAAGTACGCGCTCGTCGAGTTGCCCGACCGCGTCGAAAACCGTCCGCTGCCCGAAGTCGAAATTCTCGACATGCGCCAGGAATTTCAGGAGACTGGCCGTGAACAGGTCATCTCACGCAAGCTGGCCGAGGAGATCCGCGAACGCCTCGACAAGAAAGAGCAGGTGATGGTCCTGCTCAATCGCCGCGGCTACTCTCCGGTCGCTCTCTGTCGCGCGTGCGGCAAGGCTCTTCAATGCAAAAACTGCGCCGTGTCTATGACCCATCACAAGCGCGAGCAGAAAATGGAATGCCACTACTGCGGATCGATCGTGCCGGTGCCAAAGAAGTGCGCGGAGTGCGGCAGTGAGTACGTTTATTTCGTCGGCACTGGTTCTGAGAAGTTGGAGGAATTGCTGCACGGCATGTTTCCGCAGGCACGCATCGGGCGTCTCGATCGCGACACCGTGCGCGGCCGCGAAGATTTTGAGCGCGCTCTGAACGCGCTCAACGAAGGCGAACTCGACATACTGGTCGGCACCCAGATGATTGCCAAAGGCCACGACGTGCACGGCGTAACGCTGGTCGGCGTAGTTGGAGCCGACACCGCTCTCGGCTTGCCCGATTTCCGCGCCGCCGAACGAACATTTCAGTTGCTCACCCAGGTTGCCGGACGCGCTGGGCGCGGCAACTCGCCCGGCAAAGTCGTACTACAAACTTATTTTCCCGATCACTATGCGGTGCAGTTTGCCGCACGCCACGATTTCGCCGGCTTCTACGACAAGGAACTGCAGTTCCGGAGTTGGATGCACTACCCGCCTTACAGTGCGATCGCGAACGTCATCGTGCGCAGCGAAAAGCTCGACGAAGCGCTCGCCTGGTCGGGCGAACTCGGCCGCTGGTTTGAAAAGACGCGCCACGAAGGTATTCGTGTTCTAGGCCCCGCGGCAGCGCCCATCACAAGATTAAAGCGCGACTATCGCTATCACTTCATTCTGAAATCGCCCAGCCGCGAAAAGATGAACTCCCTGCTGCGGGCAATGCTTGCAGAAGCCGCGGCCCGCAACATTCCGCGCACTCAAATTATTGTGGATGTGGATGCGATTTGGTTGATGTAATTGAGCTGCGAGCAACAAGCCGCGAGCGTCCCGATAAGATAGCTTTTATTTCCGATGCAGTAAGTGCCGAGTCTCCTGGCCAAGACTGCGCAGGGCATCGCGTCCGTCGTCGCGCAGTTCAGGCCACACCTCCTTGCCCGAGCTATGCGTAAACGGAGCGGGTGTAAAACTCAGCACGAGCATGATCAGCCCGCAAAATGCCAGCCCTGCGCGGCGCCCCTCAACACTCGGATAACGCGGCACTGCCGGATGTCTCCCAGTGATAGCAAGCAGTGCCGCCCACAAAAACCAGCCCGTCCAGAAATATTTCCCGAGTGGCACCAGCGCAACCACCGTCAGGATCGTCGTCCATCGATGCAGTCGCGGCGAAATCGAATGCAAAATATGACCACCGTCCAGTTGTCCGCCTGGCAACAAATTGAGCGCGGTCGCAAACATTCCAACCCAGGCGGCAGCAGCAATCGGATGCAGCGACAAACCAGAAAGCGGCGCATGAATGCCCAGCAGGCGACGCGCATAGTCAAACACCAGAGGATAGCCAAGCTGAAATTGAACCGGCGCGGCACCGGCAATCGGGTGCGACATCGCAAGGCCCACCAGCAAGGCAGCACAAGCCGGAATAAACCCGGCGATCGGCCCGGCGATTCCGATATCGAACAGCGCCGCGCGCGACGGTATCGGGCTCTTGATGCGGATGAACGCGCCTAGCGTTCCAATCAAACTGGGAAACGGCACAAAAAACGGCGGCGTTACATAAACGTGATAATGCCGCGCATAAAGATAATGCCCCATCTCGTGCGCGAAAAGAATAAACATCAGCGTCAACGAGAAAGGCAGGCCCATCAGCAGATTGGCAGGCCGCTCCAGCGCCCAATCGACCGGAAACAACGAAATCGTGTCGTCATTCAATGAAAGAACGGGTTGCCGGTGTAGGTAGTTGAACTCCATGCGCGCCCCCACCACCGTCGTGCTGAACATCGTCAACAGCAAAAACAAAACATACAACCACCACCGGGTACGTGGCCGCGGGACCAACCACACCTCTGGCCCACGGTCAGCGGCAAGCACGGGAAAAGTTGGCGTGGTTTCAGACATGAGCAGGGTGTTACCGAATTATTTCACCACGAAGTCATGGCATGGAGGAAATAAGGTCAGAGTCAAATCAGACTCACAGAGGTGAGCATGCACAAGAGGTGAGATGCAGAGGTCGGCTTCCACATTTACGCCCTCCACAATCCGCCAGTCGAAAAATTCAAACCGGCAGAGGCCAGCGTCGTTGCCGCGCTCAGTCGATCGACTGCAACTCCTTGCCCGGCTTGAAGCGAACGGCTTTGCCCGGCGGAATCGAAACTTCGGCGCCGGTGCGCGGGTTGCGCCCAATCCCGGTCTTGCGCGGACGCACGTTGAAGACTCCAAAGCCACGCAGCTCGATGCGGTCGCCGGTCGCGAGCGCTTTCTTCATGCTCTCAAACACGGTCTCAACGGCCAATTCCGCCTTCGTTTTTGTGATGCCGGTGCGGTTGACCACTTCGTTGATGATATCTAGCTTGATCAAGGGGCGCCTCTCTCCCAAGAATTGCCGTTCTTCAAGTTATTGATGCTATGGGAGATAGGCGGGATTGTCAACCCGGGGACCATTCTCGTAATAGGGCCAGCGCCATCGGCATTCAGATTAACCGTTCCCTCAATTACCGACTCACAAATCAAACCGGACTCAGTTCGCCGGCGCTGAATGCGCCGCAAACCACTCCAGAACTCGTCGGTCAAATTCCTTGGGAGCAGCCGCGTGCGCGCCGGTGTGGACTGCGCCCGGAACTTTCCACACGATGATAGACGCCGGATTCTTCGCGCGGATCAGATCCGAATGGTTGGGTGGAATGTTGGTGTCGTCCAGCCCGTGAATGAGCAGCACCGGAGTCTTCAGGCCAACGACCGCCTGTTCCGGCGACGCGTCTTCCATGTTCAAGCCATATTTCAAGCGCAGGTAGAGGAATCCCAGGTCCACCGTCGGGCGAAAAACCGTCCGCCCAACCCACGGTCCCAGATGAAACGGCTGACCCATGCGCGCGTACGCCACTTCGCGAAAGCTGGCAAAGGGCGACTCGGCAACCGCTGCACAAAACCGAGCCTCGCGAGGCAACGCCTGCAACAACTGAGCCGCGCCCATGGACTCGCCGAGGCCATACACGCAGTGCGCCGGCTCGTGCGCTTCGATCCAATCGACCCACCGGTGGATGTCATCCGCTTCCCGGATGCCGTAGCTCGCGACGCCCCCACTGTTGCCATGACCGCGTGCGTCAGTCATCAAAACGGCATAGTGGTTCTCCACTAGCCATTTACCAAATCCATACATCCCAAGCAAGTTGTCTGAGACTCCGTGCAAGAGAATTACTGCGTCACCATTAGCCCGCGGCGGGCGCATATAGCAGGCATGCAAGGCAGTGCCGTCGGGCGCCGTGATGTGCGCATCCTGAAAGTCGACGGAGTTTTTCTGCGCCCATGCTTCGGCGTTATTGGTCTCGCGAGGTGTAATCGGATGGCTGAACGGATGTACCGCGATCCAGCCCAGCCCCGCGCCACCGATAACGGTCCCGGCGAGATAGAGAATCGCGAGAGTGTAGAAGAGCGCTCGAACGATGCGATGGAGAGTAGGCTTTGATTTGGAAGGAGCCGCGAGTTTGAGGGAAGGCGCGATAAACGTGTTCCTCATAAGAGGAATACGAACGGCTTACTCGGCCAGTTCCACGTCCTACCGCCGCATCTCCCCTTCTTTAAACATGTACTTGATCGCCGGCTTGTAGATCATCAGGTTGGGCGCGCCACTGCGGTTCAGCTTGATGCAGGTCTTGTCGTACCACTCGATGATGCCGCGGACCTCCTCACCATCGCGCAACACTACCACCATGGGAGTCTTGGTCTGCATCTGCTTCTGATAATAAAAATTCTCGGCGTTGGTCTGTTCGGAAGGTGTTAGTTTCTTGGCGGGCGCTGCCGACCGCTCACGCTCTCGCCGCTCAGACGGACTATGGTTCAATCCATGGTTCGAACCAAGGTTCGAAGTGTGATTCACCGCATGGCTGGAATTATGGTTCGTCGCGTGGCCGTGGCCGTTATGTCCGTGCTCGTTGTTGCGGGTCAACGAAGGCCGAATCAGCTTGCGGTTGGCAAAGCCTTCCTGGTCGGAGGTTTGTTCGCCAGAACGCTCGGCTGGTATGGGTTCTAAGATTTCTTTCATATGTCACCACCTGCGCACGGGGGCGGCAAAACTGCCACAACACCTGAGCCTGTGATTGTGGTTATTGGGGAAACTTATGAGGTACGGTACCACAGCGAAGTAAGTCTGACAATCATTTGTGTCACCCGCCCGATAGCACCAAAGGGGGATTCGTAACTCGTCTTTTGCTATGCGGAAGTCCCAAACGGAAGTGCTCAGAGGCAGTGTTCAGCGTGAGCCCTCTACCGAAGCTCACGCGCCCGGTTCAAGGGCAGCGGCGAATGCATCCAGCGAAAGCGAGCGCAGCAGGTTGCGCCGCAGTCCCCGCTCCACCTCGCCGAGTCCCGCCGCCGCGCGCTGCACCCAGGCAAAATCCGCGGTCTCAGCCATTTTCTTGAGTTCGCCCAGGATGTCCGTGTTGCGCACCAGTTGGCTCGTCCCGGATTGCAGGAACATCATATCTTCGAGCAGGAGATAGAGAGTGCGCAGCAGGCTATCCATTTTTTGGCGGCCATCCGTCCCCGGTCGATAAATCTCCGTCGTTTTGAAAAGCTCGCTGTGATCGCCGCTGCCAAGCGCCGATTTCAGCAACACCAGAGCGTGCCCGCGCGCGGCCACATAGCTTTCCAAATCGAATGCCTGGGCGCGTCCCACTGCTCCCTCGCTCAGCCGCGCCACCAGCGCGCGCTGACGCGGGTTCCAATCCGGTCGCATGTTCGCCAACCGGCTTTCAAGTTCCGCCACGCCCAATGCGCCAAGCGCAAAAATTGCCGAGCGCGAGCGGATCGTCGGCAGCAATTCTCCGGCATTCTCCGTAAGCAAGAAAATCGTCGCAAACTCCGGCGGCTCTTCCAGAACCTTGAGCAGCGAATTCGCCGCCTCTTTCATGAAGGCTGAGCAGGTAAAGATGTAGATGCTCTCCCGCGCCTCGGCAGGCCGGTAATAGATCCGCTGAATAACATGACGCACCTGGTCGACTTTGATCATCATCTGCGGCGGGTCGGGAGGAATGATCAGGAGGTCCGGATGCGTCTGCACAAAAATCCGCGTCTCTTTCTTGTCGGTCTCGCGAAGATTCCCCCGCGCCTCAATCGCCTCGCCGCACCGCGCATCCAGATCCTGCGCCAGTGCGATCCGAGTGCAGTTCGAGCAACGCCCGCAGAAGTCCGGCAGTCCATCGGTGGTCGGCCGCTCGAGGCAGTTCATGGCGCTCGCCAGCATGAGCGCAAGCGTGTATTTGCCAGATCCCCCAGCACCCGCCAGAATCACGGCATGAGGAAAGTGATCGCGTGCAATCATCTCGCGCAGGCGATGGACAACTTCCGTGTTGCCAGTGAAATCGGAAAAGGGCATAGAAAAGCAGGTTGCAGGTTCAGGTTTCAGGTTTCAGGTTTCAGGTTTCAGGTTTCAGCTAAAGGCGAACGGCGAATGGCTATCAGCTGATTTTTAACTTCTTCCGCACCACTTCCATGATAGCCGCATGCGTCTGCTGCGGCGTGCCGCGTGCATTCACCACCTGGACGCGTTGCGGCTCGCGTTCCGAAATCGCCAGATAGGCATGGCGCACCCGCCCGAAAAACGCACGGCTCTCCTGCTCAAAGCGATTTTCGTCTTTCTCCGGACGCGCGGCCTTGTGCTGACGATTGCGACGCCGCGCCCGATCCACGCTGAACGCCACTTCGTTATCGAGCAGGATCGTCAGGTCGGGCTGCAATCCGCCACACAAAATTTCGTGTAGCGCCAGCACGGGTTTCGTCCCGATCTTTCGCCCCCCGCCCTGATACGCCTCGGTCGAATCGGTAAAGCGATCGCAAAGCACAACACGTCCCTCAGCCAGCGCTGGCAGAATAATTTGATGAATATGTTGCGCGCGCGAAGCGAACATCAGCGCCATCTCGGCCATGGGAGAGAGCCCCGAAGTCGTCGAATGAAGGATCACCTCGCGAATTTTTTCGCCGGCCGAGGTTCCGCCGGGCTCGCGCGTTACCGTTACAGCGACTCCGCGCGCGCGCAAAGTTCGCGCCAGCTTTTCTATCTGCGTGCTCTTGCCGCTACCGTCGAGACCCTCGAAAGTTATGAATTTTCCGCGCGCCGCCACCTCGGGATGATAGCAGGAGGGATCGTCGACGGAAGACGTGGCGGCCAGCGTGACAGGAGATGCTGCGAGTCGCGTGCCGACGAGAATTTATCCTAGGAGGCGATAATTTCCTCGTCCGCCAGAACCTCGGCGGCGGCCTCCTGTTCAACGTCCATGTCTTCCTGCATAAAGCTCAAAACCTCCTGCGGAACCGGCGCGCTCCATACCGGTGCAAATGACAGCCGGTGCAGTGGCGAAGGCCCATGCTCGCGCAGTGCCGCCAGGTGACGAGGCGTGCTGTATCCCTTGTTCGACGCTAGTCCATAGATTGGGAAGACCGGATCCCACTCCGCCACCATGCGGTCGCGTTCGACCTTTGCAATAATCGAGGCCGCCGCAATCGACACCGACAGCGCGTCGCCATGAATGATCGCCCGCTGCGGAAGTTCACAATGCAGCTTCATAGCGTCGATCAGCAGATAACTTGCTGCGGGCCTTAACTGGTCAACCGCCCGTTGCATAGCGAGGCGCGACGCATGATAAATATTGATCTGATCGATGCGCGCCGAATCCACCGCGGCAATCGCCCACGCAACCGCCCGTTCGCGAATTCGATCTGATAGTTCTTCGCGACGCTCCGCCGGCAGCAGCTTCGAATCGCGCAATCCGCGAATGCGGTCTTTCGGATCGAGAATGACCGCGGCCGCAACCACCGGCCCAAACAGAGACCCGCGCCCTACTTCATCCACACCCGCAACCAGCGTCGCGCCCTCGGCCCACGCCAGCTTTTCAAACTTGAGCGTGCAGCGCAGCGTCTTCAACAGGCGCAATTTCGCGGAGGCGAGTGAGATGCCTTCAGCTTGCGCAATTTTGGAGATGCGTCCGGATTTTCGTTTGGATTTCGGCACTGATGCTACTCAGCATCTTCGCCGAGGGCGCTCGAAGAAACAAGGGTGCAGTCCGTGGAAAACTCGCAATGGGGTCAACGGACCTGCTCGAGGGATCTGGCGGCGGGGACGCCGCC
>JBAWAI010000047.1:0-2695 GCA_049589215.1 Terriglobales bacterium
ATACGACTTCCGCATCTCCTCTTCAATATTGACGGGTTGAATGTTGAGCGCGCCCGGCCCAGTAGGACCGTCGCCCCCCGGAGGAGGAGTCAAAGGCAGTTCAGGATTTTGATCGTCAGCCATGAAAGGAGTTCTCAGCTCTCAGCAAGACCTGCGCGGGGACAACCACCCAAGCGCTTTAACAATGCTAAACCATTGTATCTAAATATACTTACATTGGTTGCTTTATCTAAGAATTATACCATGGATGAATGCCTTCCGAGCCTCGGGCACGAGGTCTACACGATGACCAACTCAGCACGCTTTTTTGGTTTCGATTGGTGAGGAGGAAGGGGTCATGTGAAGGCGGCGCGCTACAATGATAATTACACAAAAATCAATGCTTTCGAGCTGTAGCAGCGGGATAATCAAGACGATGAAGAATCGTGACGCCAGCACGCATCCCGGCCCATTCCGCATTATGCAAGTGGATTCGGAGGTTGCCGGTCTACTTGTAGCTGTCGGCTTTCTTGTGATGGGTTTTGTGAGTATGCCCATTGCAAAAGGGTTCCTGCTCGGGGCCATTGCGCTCGGCGTGATTGTCGCACTTGTGCTTCGCTTCTCTCGTAGGAAGTTCACTCGCGTGGTATTGGGAACGGTGATCATCCTCGCTGTGGTCGGTCTGTGGTGGGAAGGACATAATCCTGGTCGCCCGCGTTCGGTCTCCTCCAACGCGCTTTACGTCATACCAAACAACGTTCCGTTCACATTGCACAAGACAGGTTATTGGCTGGACTGCTGGTTCGACGAGCACGCGAATGTTGATCGATGCAAACTTACGGATGAACAGGGGACGGGGTCGTTTGAGGACGTCTTCCTCCCATGCATAGGCAACGAACCACTCCATCAAAGCATATTGGTCTTTGACACACGATGGACGGGCCACACATGGACCCGATCACCCAACAAAGGGATTAACGTTCCGGTTGTTTACTTAAAGTATGGCCTAGTCTTGCTTCCTCAAAGTTTCTATGCGGAAGCCAAGCGCGATGCAGGCTGTTCCCCCTCTTGAGAAAGCACGCTGACGGAAACGGCAATGACACCAACTAACTTGGCCGGGGAGATTCGGATTTCTCCTGCTATGCCCGCCGCAGCGTCAGCAAAGTAATCTCCGGAGGCACCCCGATCCGCACCGGAAAGCCAAAAGTCCCCAGCCCGCGATTCACATACAGGGCCGCCGTCGCGCTGCCGTTAGGAGTTAGTTTCCCATCAGCGTCGTGAGCTTTTCCTGACGACTAGCGACCGACGACAATCCCCCCATCGGCAACCGATACAGCCCCGCCACAAACGGCGAGATCAACCGCGCCGGCGTCAAACTGTGATCAACAATCTCCACTTTCACCTGCCCGCCATGCGTGTGCCCAGCCAGGCTCAACTCAATCCCCAACTCCGCCGCCCGCGGAAACGAATTCGGATTATGCGACAGCAAAATATTCGGCATATCGCGCCGCACCAGATGCTCAATCTCCCCCAGCATCGGCCCCGCGTGTTCGCCAGACACCATGTGGTCCCGCTGATAATCCACGCCCATCAAATTAAACCGTCCGCCGTTGTGCTCAATCACCTCGTTGCGCGCCCGCAGCAACCGCATCCCATGCGATTGAAACAACTGCTCCGCTTCATCCTCCACGCCCGCGTAGATCTCATGATTCCCGTTGCATCCCCAAACGCCCAGCGGAGCGCGCAGTTTGGCCAGTTCGCCAATGCACACATCCAGCGGATCGCCTTCGCTCGAAACAAAATCACCAGTCACAAATGAAATGTCAGGCTGAAGTTCATTCGCCATCGCAACCGCCCGCGCAATCTCCCGCGGAGGCATGTAATCCCCAATATGAATGTCGCTCAACTGCGCAATGCGCAACCCATCCAGTTCCGGAGGAAGATTCGCCACCGGCACATCTACCCGCTCCACGGTATAACGCAAGCGCCCCGCGGCAAATCCATAAGTAGCCGCGACAAACGGCACACTCCCCGCCAGAAACGCGGCGTAACGAAAAAGCGCACGCCGCGACGCATCGAAGCCCGATTCACCGCCCGATTCGCCGCCCGACTCGCGACCACCGCTAATCGCAGCTCCGCGCCGCAAGTTCGCGACCGCGTTAGTAACCCACTCAATGCCGCCCACCGACTTCACGGCAATCAAGGCGAACAAAGACGCAACAATCCATATCCGCGAAAAAGCAATCAGCCCCTTGCCAAAAGGAGCGCGCGAAACTACATGTCCAAGCAGGGAATCGAAGAGCGCGGCAAACAAGGCCACAGCCGCGGCAAGCAGCGCAATCTGCAAACCCGTGCGCCACTGCGCGTTAGTGAGCGCAGAGATCCAGTTCCACACCCGCAGAAACCAGAAACGCTGCACCCCATAGATGAGAGCAAGAAATACAACTAAGAAAAGTATTCTTCCGATCAGGGTAAGGGCTCCAAATGTGATTACAGCGCATTAGATGCGAGCGCGACGCGGCAAGACTCGCAGAGCGGATTTGGCGAAGCTTAGTTTGTCTTGGAGCTAAAAACGTAAACCGCCCCGGGAGAGATTGGCGGTTCAGGGGCGCCGACGACGATAATTTCGTCGGTCATAGCCAGCGCCTGGGCGAAGGCGTTCCCGGCCTCAGGATCTGAGGGTAGAAACTCGGCGTTAGGCTGTAAGGTCGTCTCC
>JBAWAI010000048.1:0-9444 GCA_049589215.1 Terriglobales bacterium
GCAATAGGGGGGGGAGGGGGGTACCCTAATTGCCGAAATCAGGCGACGTTTCCCCCTGGGGTTGAGGTCACGACTGGATCAGATTCCGTGCTCTGGTTTCCCTGGGACGAACCATGCGCCGCCCCATCGGAAGAACGATTTCCCTCTCCCGAGTGGTCGGTAGACGTTGTCGCATCCCCACCCGTCGTCTGCACAATGTTATTTCGCACAGCGTAGAGAACCAGTTCGCTGACCGAGTGCAATCCGAGCTTGCCCATGATGTTGCTGCGATGGGTCTCGGCCGTCTTCACGCTCAGGCCGAGCAGGGCGGCCACATCTTTGGTGCTTTTGCCCTCCGCCAGCAGCTTGATGACTTCGCTCTCGCGCGGCGTGAGCGTATCTTTTTCGAGCGAGCGCCGGCTTCCGCGCAAGTCGGATCCCAGGCCAGCATGGTTCATCTTCGAGCTGAAGTAGACTGAGTTCCGCTGGATGGTTTCGATCGCGCCAATGAGTTCCTTGCCCGCGTCAGACTTGAGGATCAGCCCTTTCGCGCCCATCTGCATGGCGGTTTTCGCTGCCTGATCGGTGTCGTATACAGTGAGGAATAAAATTTTAACCTTCGGATGGTCGCGCAAAATTTGCCGCGCTGCATCAAGCCCGTTCAGATTCGGCATTCCAATGTCGAGCGCGATCAAATCCGGATTGCATTGTTCAACTTGCTCGACCGTGTCTTGTCCGTCGACCGCTTCGGCGCAAACTTCCCATCCAGCGTGCGACTCGATGAGCGCGCGAATTCCCTGGCGCACAATCTCGTGATCATCGGCAATCAATATCCGAAAATTGGGCATCGTCTTCCCTTGTACTCGCTCCCCACTTTGCGGGTACATCGGTAGAATCCTGTAGCTTCGAGCCTTAGACACTGAAGAGTAACTCTAATGTCCAGATTCTTCCTGCCTAGAGTGTCTGCCTGGGATAAATTTGCATCCGCCTTCGCATGCCACCAATTTATGTTCGAGAGCTAACCGATTACCGCTACAGCATTTCACGAACGCCGAACGAAATGGAACGCCGCTTGCTTTCGTACAGTCGCCATGAACAGGTGAGTGAAACTGCGCATCTGCGCAAGGAGAGCGACCAATGACGTTCGAGAAACGCGATTGGCGAGAGCTGTGCGAAACCGCCGGCAAAGAGCAGGATCCGGAAAAGCTGCGAAACATCATCTCGGAGTTGATCAAAGTACTCGACGAGCGCAGGCGTCCGCTGCGTGCCGGCGAGACGACAACTGATGGGAAAGCCGGACTCTAAAGTCCGATGCGCGCATCCCCTACAGCATTTCCCGTATTCTCTTACGGAAACCGACCGCCTATTGTGATATGGTGTCGCGCCTAACAGAAGTGTGTGCAGTCGGCCCGCGCGCTGACTTCGGGGAAGGAGAAAAATCCCCAATGGCATTGCGAATTCTGCTGGCGGACGATCATGAAGTAGTGCGTCGCGGCCTGAGCGTGCTTTTGCGCGCGAGGTCTGAGTGGGAAGTTTGCGGGGAAGCGAGTAACGGCCGCGAAGCCGTTGAGAAGGCATTGGAGCTAAGTCCCGACGTCGTAATTCTTGACGTTGGTATGCCTAATCTGAACGGTCTGGAAGCGACGCGCCAGATTCTGAAGGCCAAACCCGAGACTCGCATTCTCATCCTTACGTTGCACGACTCCGGCGCGCTGGTGCGTGATGTCGTGAATGCCGGAGCGCGCGGGTTTCTGCTGAAGTCGGATGCCGCTCGCGATCTCGTGACTGCGGTCGACGCCTTGTGCGAGAACAAGACCTACTTCACGCCCAAGGTAGCCTCGATGGTGCTGGAAGGTTATTTGCGCAAGACGAACGCGGACGCCGGGACTGAGGTTTCGCCCCGCGCCAGGCTGACTCCGCGCGAACGCGAGATCGTACAACTGCTGGCGGAAGGAAAGAGTTCGCGAGAAGTCGCTGAGGCCCTCGGGCTAAGTGTGAAGACAGCGGAGACGCATCGCGCCAACATCATGCGGAAGCTGCATCTTCACTCGGTCAGCGATTTGGTACTTTACGCAGTGCGCAACAACATTGTGCATGTCGTGCGACCGCCCTTCTGAACAGAGCCTTGGTTGCGCAGGAAGCGATGCATCTAGCTTGAGTGCGCGTGTGACGCCGAGAATCGTATAAGTAAAGGGCGATGAACCCGAAAGCCATCGCCCATAGATTGAATAGCAATTCAGGCTACGTTCCTGCGTCCGCCAGATTTCGCACTCCGCGCCGACTTCGGCGCTTGTTGCGATTTCTCGCTGGATGACTTCTTTTCTTCGCCGGCGTTGAGCGCCTCGGAGTTCAGTTTCCCGGCCAGGCTTGAGAGCGTTTCATCCGCCTCTTTTTCCTCTTCGAGTGTCTGTTCGAGTGTGCTCGCTGCATCGTCGTAGCCTAGCAACGTGGCGTAGGTTCGAGCAGTGCCGTAGCCAGCCATTTCATAGTGCTCCACGCGTTGCGCCGCAGCAATGATGGCAGCATCGCGCACTGACTCGTTCTCAACGTCCTTTACCAGATCGCTTCCTTCTTTGAGGACGCCTTCCATACCTTTGCATTTGTCGCCCTCGGCGTCTTCACCGAGTTCTTCGCAGATCTTTTCAATCCGATCTGCCTGTTGCTTCGTCACTTCCAGATGTTCAGTCAGTGCATCCTGTAGCTCTTGCGATTGGGCAGCTCCGATCATCTTCGGAAGCGCCTTGATGATCTGCTGTTCGGCGCTAAAAAGATCCTGCAACTGTTCTACGTAAAGTTCCTGCAATGAATGAACCGACACGTTCAGCCTCCAAGGTTTAGGTGAGTTAGAGCGAAATTTTTGTCGATTGCAGCTTTCCGAATCCACGTCTCTGAGTTGGCGAGAGGCAAGTGCCGACTGGCTTTCGCCGTTCAGCACCTGCCCTTGAGGATGGGTATCTGAGGAAACCGCTTTCGATACTCGCTGAGCATAGGGCGATGCTGAAAGTTCAACAATCCCGCCGAACCTGTAGTTCGATAGAACAGTCCCCCTAGTGTGTGGATTTCGTCACCCGACGAAATTGGAATGCGCCGGGCTTGTCAAATACCCAGAAAATTCCGTCAGTTAGCGACATTCCTGAAGGTCAGCATTCTGCAAAATATCGAGGCCCGAATTACAGCGCGGAACTCCCCCCGATACGGGGATCACTCGATGGACGATTTGAACCGAGCGACCTATCGTCTGCAATACGACGTAAGGAATCGAACCGAACTGTTGGCTTCATTTGCTGGGGCGTACTGAATAAGGAGATAAAGTGAAAACTGAAATTAACTCCGCGGATCGTCATCAATCAGATTTGGAACTCGTGCGCAGGGCAAGGGAAGGCGATCCCGATGCCTTTGCCTCCCTTTTTAACGCCCACAAGACCAAAATTTATTCTCTCTGCTTGAGAATGACGAGCAACACCGCCGAAGCAGAGGATCTGACCCAGGATGCATTTCTACAAGCGTTTCGCAAACTGGCCACCTTCCGGGGCGATTCTGCCCTATCGACATGGCTTTACCGCGTGGCGGTGAATACCGTTCTCATGCATATGCGTAAAAAAGGACTGCGTGTCATGTCTCTCGATCAACCGCTGGAGGAACCGGATGGGACCGTGAAGCGGGAACAGGGAAAGCTCGATGATCGTCTTTCGGGCTGCGTCGACAGAATCGCTCTGACCCGCGCCATGAAGGAACTGCCGGCAGGTTATCGAACCATTTTCGTGCTGCATGAGGTGAAGGGATACGAGCATCACGAGATCGCTCACCTGTTGCATTGCTCGGTCGGGAACTCAAAATCGCAACTACACAAGGCGAAGACGAGAATGCGAGAGTTGCTCGGGCTCGAAGAGGCGTACGCGATGAACAAGGCGCGACACCGTCAAGCCGGGAACGCATCAGGCGCGGATCCGTTGCCATCCCGCGGATTGAGCTGGGATCTAGTTCAGGAAGCAGCTTAATGACGGCCGCGAATCGGCGCTGAAGCCCAGGGCATGAACTCAACTGTCGATAAGTTCTGGCAGGCAGAACAGCATATGGTCGGGACTTTCATCGACCGGCTGCCGGCATTCGCAGTTGGCGTCATCGTTTTTATTCTGTTTTATGGCCTCAGCAGCATTGTTGACAGCGTAATCCGCAGGAGCGTTCCGCGGCATCGCCAAAACCTGGGAGTGGTGTTCGCGCGGCTGGTGGGCGGTGCGACCGTACTGCTCGGATTCCTGGTGGCTTTCTCGATCGTCGCTCCGTCCTTCCAGGCCGGAGACCTGATCAAGGTTCTGGGGATTGGCGGCGTAGCGATCGGTTTTGCTTTTCAGAACATACTTCAAAATTTTCTTGCTGGCTTGCTGTTGCTTTGGTCGGAGCCGTTTCGGGTTGGAGATGAGATCAAGCTCGACGCCTTCGAGGGAACGGTCGAAGAAATTCAGGCTCGAGCCACGATCATCAAAACCTACGATGAACGCAGGGTCGTCATTCCGAATGCGGATTTGTTCACTCATTCCGTCATCGTCAACACTGCGCTCGACCGGCGCCGGTGGGAGTATGACCTGATCGTGAGCGGAGCCGGTGACCTTGCGGGGTTGAAGTCGGAGATCGCGGGCGCAGCACAGAGAGTTGCTGGAGTCCTATCAAACCCAGGGCCCGAAGTCTTCGTGATGGATTTGCCCGATGCATCGACTGTGAGGTTGCGGGTCCTATGGTGGAGTAATGACCCTCATCAGCACCAGATGCTGGGATCTTATGACAAGGTGTTGACGGCGACAGCACAAGCGCTGGAGCGTTACCGGGCAAAAACCCAGCAGACTCGCGCGGCCTAGCAAATAGGGCAGGAAATGTATTACGGGAAAATACCTATCCGTACCGAGCGATGACTTTAGGCGTGTTGAGGTTTTGTTGTAGATACAGCTTCGCGACGTTGTTGGTCGTCTAACAGGCCGGCCGTGAACGACCGGCAAGGAGGAGCCATGCGGCGGGATGAAATTATGAAAGAAGACCTGCTAAGCGAAATCGTGCTCTTGGGTAGTGGCCTGGTGATACTGTTGTCTCTTCTGATGGTGCTGGTAGTTGCGGTCACGCAGGTGCCCGCCACTTAGCTGACGAATTTCGATTGAATGGAGAAAGAAAAATGGAAAGCGACTCGAAGAAATGCGCTCATCGGCCGTGCCTATGCGTCGTACCGCATGGCGAGAAATTTTGCAGCCAATATTGCAAGGATGCCGGGGCAGACGAAGAAGAAATCGCGTGCGACTGTGGTCATCCGGCGTGTACCAAGTAGCCAATTTTGACGCGATGGTTTTTTGCGGAGGGGTTGCCTGGCTCTCTCGGCCCGGCCTTTTCGTTTAGAGAAGCCGGCTGGCTTTTCGCGAACGAATCTGTCGCGTTGCCGAAACAGACAAAAGCCTAAAGATCCGCCCCAGGTTTCCGCCGTTTGTTCTCCTCGTGACTCGGCGCCACGTTCTGCCCGCGAGTCAAAAGAAGCCTCATAAAAAGCCACTTTCATCTGCGACCTCCCATAGCGGCCCAACATCTAAGGCTTGCAGGAAAGACCGGGGCACGCCCCCCGTTGAGCACGAAGAGGGCGCGATGCGTAAGATGAGAGGGCCAATTCCCGGGGACTTCAAATGCCAGTTCTACAAAATGATGCCGTAGTCCGGCAAGATCTGGTCGAGCGTGTGGAAGACGCGCGCCGCCGAAGCGACTCGCTGTTCGGCATTGTGCGGCCTGATTCGCTCTACGACCGCCCGATTCCCGAACGGCACCGGATTGTTTTCTACATCGGACACCTCGAGGCATTCGACTGGAATCTGCTGCACGGAAGCTTGCCTGGCCTGAAGACCTTTGATCCCGAACTCGATCGCTTGTTTGCGTTTGGCATCGACCCGGTGAATGGCAAACTGCCATCCGACGTGCCGTCAGACTGGCCGCGCATGGAAAGCGTGCGGGACTATGTGGCGAAAATTCGCGGCGCTCTCGACGAGAAGATAGAGAAGAACAGGTTAAGTTCGTTCGGGAACGCGCGCGACGGTTTCTCACTTGAAACGTTACTCAATGTCGCGATCGAACACCGATTGATGCACGTCGAAACCTTGGCCTACATGCTGCACCAGTTGCCTTTGAATCGGAAATTCAAGCAGGAGGCTGCCGCGAATTTCATCCCATCTCCGGTTACTCATAGAATGGTGGCGATTCCTTCCGGGGAGGCAACACTGGGTCTTTCGAGGGGCGGCGCCAGCTTTGGCTGGGATAATGAGTACGAGGCGCACGTAGTCTTCGTGCCTCGGTTTGAAGTCGACCAATACAAAGTAACGAACCGGCAATATCTCGACTTTATGAATGCTGGTGGCTATGAATCCCGTGGCCTCTGGAGCGACGAGGATTGGAAGTGGAAGACCGATCAGGAAGTATCGCAGCCTGTCTTCTGGAGCAAGGAAGGCAACGCGTGGCTTTATCGCGGGATGTTTGAGGAATTTCCGTTGCCATGGGACTGGCCGGTTTATGTAAGTCACGCGGAGGCTGCGGCATATGCGCGCTGGACCGGGAAGTCGCTGCCAACGGAAGAAGAGTGGCACCGCGCCGCCTACGGCACAGCGGATGGCGATTCTCCACAGCGATCTTATCCCTGGGGAAATAATCCGCCAGGGCCAGATTTGGGTAACTTTGATTTCGAGCGCTGGGATCCGACCCCGGTGAATGCGTTTCCGCGCGGTAAGAGCGCGCTGGGCGCAGAGGATTTGTTGGGCAACGGATGGGAATGGACGACTACCAAGTTTGCTCCGTTCGGCGGATTTGAACCATTTCCGTTTTATCGTGGTTATTCAGCGGATTTTTTTGATGGCCAGCATTTCGTTATGAAGGGCGGGTCGGCGCGCACGGCGAGTTGTATGCTCCGATCTTCGTTCCGCAACTGGTTTCAACCGCATTATCAGTACGTTTACGCGGGATTCCGCTGCGTGGCGCGCTAGAGAACATAATCCAGTCCGACCGAGAAGGTTCACCCATGATTGTCCCCGCGATCACCCCTAACACCACTTACGATTTTGCCGATGACGTACGCCACGGACTGAGCCGCGGCGGACAAAAAGAGCTTCCTTCCAAGTATCTCTACGACGAAGTAGGCTCCGCCTTATTTGAAGTGATTAGTCACTTGCCGGAATACGGCCTGACGAGGGCCGACGAGCGATTGTTGCGCCGTCACGCCGATCAGATTGTGGATCGTATTGCCAAGCCGCTTGCGGTGGCGGAACTTGGCAGCGGCAGCGGTAAGAAGACCCGGTGGTTGTTGGAAGCGCTCTGCCGGCGCCAGCGAACCTCATACTATCCCGTGGAAATATCCCGGTCGGCGCTCGATATGTGCGAGAGGGAACTGAGGGACATTGACGCGATCAGTATTGTCGGTTTTGAACGTGAGTACCTCGACGGATTGGCCGAGATTGCAACTTATCGAAAACGCGATCAGCATCTGCTAGTTCTATTTTTGGGTAGCACCATCGGCAATTTCGACCGGCCGGCGGGAGTAAAGTTTTTGACCGAGGTGCGTGGAATCCTCGAACCGGGCGATTTTCTGCTGCTGGGAACGGATCTGGAAAAGCCGGCATCGCAACTGCTGCGCGCGTATGACGACGAATTGGGAGTTACTGCCGCCTTTAACCTGAACTTACTGGTAAGAATCAACCGCGAGCTTGGCGCCAATTTCGATCTGAGCCATTTTGATCACGAGGCGAAGATTAATGGCAGGACTCGAAGTGTAGAAATGCATTTGCGGTCCAAGAAGCTCCAGAGGGTGAAGATCCCTGCTTCCCAAATAACTATTGAGTTTCTTGAGGGTGAAACGATCTGGACTGAGAGCAGCCACAAATATTCGGCAAGGGAAGTTTTCCAGATCGCCGATGCGGCGGGTTTTCACTGTGAGGCACAGTGGATCGACGAAGAGTGGCCCTTCGCGGAGAACTTGTTCGTGGCAGTTTGACCGGAAGTTTCAGCGGAGAATTGGAGTTTCAATCTGCCGACATCGGCGCTGCATCCGGAATCACGGACCGGAACCTTGGGGTTGCGCGCTCGTCGGCGCGATTCTCAATCCACTTTCGCACTTCTGGTAATGCGCGCCGCATGGCCGCTTCACCTGCCTTCAATAATTCGCCAGCGCGTTTGAAGTCGTCATACTGAAAACCTGCGACGTCGGGTTCAATGACGAGGTCTGCCGCACGTCTCCACCCATCGCTCATTCGATCCTGCGCGATAGCAAACGACTGTCCGATGACATCAAACAAGTGTCGCGGCGCCCCTTGATTGCACCATTGGCCCTTTAAGTGAACCGCCAGGACTCGCTGCGCTCCCATTGCCCGCAGGGGAACCGTTGGGACAGGATGCGAAAGCATGCCATCGACGAACCAGCGACCGCCGATCTCAACTGGCAGGAACATTCCGGGATAGGCACAACTGGCGCGTACCGGGCCGATCAACGAGCCGCTCTGAAATACCTCTCCGTCGCCAGTGCTGAATTCCGTTGCGGTGACGCCGAGAGGAATACGCAGATCTTCAAACGACTTCACCTTGAGCAGGCGCGTCAGGAAGGCGACCATGCGGTCATTGGTGGCGAAGCCGAAGCGTGAGAGAGTCCAGCGTGCGAAGGTTGTGAAGCGAACTTTGTGGGCGACCTCGACCAGTTCCTCGACCGAGAGTCCGCTGCAATACGCTGCGCCAATCAGCGCGCCCACGCTCGTGCCGGTGATACACCGAATGGCGATGCCTTCTTCTTCGAGAACCTTGAGAACTCCGATGTGCGCGATTCCGCGAGCGAAGCCGCCGCCGAGCGCGACGCCGATGGAGGGGGCCGGGCCGAATTCTGAATCGGGCTTACGGGAAAGTTCACGACCAAACGCTTGTACTGACCGTATTACTTTGCCCAGACTCTTCAAAGGAACCCCACGTTCCCGGTTCGCCGTTAGCAAACCTGACGTCTTGATATATAAGATGCCACATCAATATTCCGAGTACAGTCCACCGTTGTGCCATTCGCGGTTACCCCGTAAGTTACTTAGAGGTGACTAATGGGGACCGTATGATCCGCTGAGTGGCCACTCTAGACAGGGTTGCGAAAGCATGTAGATGCCGCTTCCGGTGCGGCAATTGGGCTGCTGAGATGTTGCCGGCCGTTGGTGGACCGGCTTCCTTCCGACTGGAGCCGGAATGCAGGGCCCGGCGAAGTTCCAGAGAATATCTAGCTTATGAATCGTAGCGAAATGTTGAGCCGCCTTCGTTCGCATGCCAACGCCTGGGACATAATCGTGGTGGGCGGTGGCGCCACTGGAGTGGGCGTAGCGATTGACGCTGCAGCGCGCGGCTACGACGTTCTATTGCTCGAGCGAAGTGACTTCGGCAAGGGTACCTCGAGCCGCAGTACGAAGCTGGCCCACGGCGGCGTCCGATATC
>JBAWAI010000049.1:0-3911 GCA_049589215.1 Terriglobales bacterium
ATTGGTGGCAGTGGACGATTCGGACGTGACCCATCTGCCAGATGGCCTGGACCTGGCGAATGCGGCGCGATCCCGTTGATTTCCCTCACGGGAGACCAGCTTGTGCGCCTTGCGACAAACGTGAAAACGGGACAGGTTGTTCTGATCACGGGAGCACTGGGCAGTGTTGGCCGCGCGGCAGTGCATACGGCGAAGAAGATAGGGGCGCAAGTGATTGCAGGTGTTCGCCGGAAAGAGCTGGATGACGCCCGCTCCCTCGGGGTCTCTGACGTGCTAGCGATTGATAACGATAATGCGATTGAAAACTTCCGCTTAGTGGATGCAATTGCGGACACCGTTGGCGGTGACGTCGCAGCGAAGCTGATCGGGAAGGTAAAGCAGAGCGGCTCCTTTGGCTACACCGCTGTGTTGCCGGAAAGTGCGGCGGCTAAAAATCCGACGGTGAAGATTACGCGTGTGCGTGCGCAGCCTGATCCATCCAAGGTGCGCGAGTTTGCCGATGATGTGCGCGACGGCAAGTTCATTCTGCCTATTGGCCGCCGGATGCCGTTGCATGATGCAGCAGAAGCACACGTGCTAGGGGAGAAAGGCGGCATTGGGAAGATCCTTCTGCTGGCGCCGGATTCTAAAGAGTGAGATTCTCGCTTCGCAACGAGGACTGGTCAAGTCGCGGCCTGCCGTAAGAGATCTTCGATTTTCTTATCGAGATTCCGGGCGACCTCTAACGCGTCGCGATTCTCGTAAGGGGCTAAGAAGCTCGCCATCCTGTCGTATGACAAACGGACTCCATCGGCGCGCTCGTCCACAAGCACGGTAACCGGCGCGTAAGAGCCCGCATCCGGGACATGCTTGACCATTTCCTTCATGATGAGGGGATTGCCAATGACGAAGCGAATCATCTTCGGAGTCTCACGGCCCGTTTCTTTGCGCAGAATCGCGCCGTGATCCAACTGCGTAAACTGCATCAGCCCCACTGTACTCAGGCCTTTCTCGACTGCGCTTTTCAGCTCGGCAAGAGAGCGCGCTTCGTGAGTTGATCTCCCAAATTCAGCCATATCCGGATGACCGATGCCGGCGTTCACAACGGCTATTACTTCATCAAATTGCTTGGAAGTCGTCAGGCTGAACCGCTCTATCTCGATTTTTCTTGTCATCTCAAAGGTCACCGCAGTTGTTGTTGTAGAAATTCGCTGGTCCGACCGTTGGCAAGGTGAGCCGCCGCGGCGTTGTAGTGTGCCCCATTATGCCGGGAGAAAGCATGATTCTGACCTGGATAGCTGTAGACCGTCGCGTTCGGCTTCTTAGCAAGTGCCGCTTTGATCTGCGCTTGTGCAGCCTTGGAAATGAACTCATCCTCCTCGGCCAGATGCATGAGAATGGGCGCATGAAGGCCATCGATCTCTCCCAGATATTTGTCAGTATCGGCGCCGTGATACCAGACCGCGGCGTCGATGCCGTCGTTGCGCACAGCTGTCATGAAGACCATCAGTGCGCCGAGGCAATATCCGAGCAAGCCAACCTTGCCGTTGCATTCCGGAAGACTGCGTGCTGCGTCAATGGTGTCCTTTATGTCCCTTACGCCCGCATCTCTGTCATAAGCCTGATAGAGACGAAGGCCGCGGTCCCAGTCGGCTTGGGAGGTGACGTTCAGGTCGACGCCAGGCTCCTGCCGCCAGTACAGGTCTGGAGAGACCGCGAGGTAACCCTGTTCCGCCAATTCATCGCAGTGCTTGCGAATGTCGGCGTTCACACCGAACAGTTCCTGCAGAACGACAACAGCGGGAGCCGGCAAAGTCTTCGGCCGTGCGATATAAGCGGCGAACGCGCCGTCATGTCCCTCTATGGTGATGTGATCTTTCACTGCGTACTCCTCAGGCAGCTACATTGATCCGTTCCGAGGTGGCAGCCGCTTCGATGAGCTTGGCTGCTTCCTTCGGATGAGACATGTAGGCCACGTGGCTCGACTTCACCTCGACCGTCTCTGCCTTCGCGCGCTTCGCCATCATGCGCTCCTGGTCCGGATTGATCGATCGGTCTTCGCTGGCCACCATGTACCAGGTGGGCTTGTGCTTCCACGCGGGATTTGTGACCTTGTGGGTGAACGAGTCGGTGGAGATCGGCACCTGCGCTATTGCCATGAACTCCGCTTCATCCCGTGGAATGTCCGCTGCGAAGTCGGCGACGAAGTGGGCCTCGTCGATCCACCAAAGCCCATTGCTGTCCGCTTTAAACGCCTTCGATGCTTGCGGCAACGCCGTTTCGATCGACGCACAACTCTCGCCTTCATCGAGAGCAAATGCAGCAATATAGACCAGTGCTGCAACGTTTGGATGATTTCCGGCCTCGGTGATAATGGACCCGCCATAACTATGGCCGACCAGCACAACCGGCCCGCCCATGGCATCGATGGCGGCCTTTGTGTACTTTTGATCGTCGGCGTACGAGGTCTCGGGAGGCTGTGCCACCGACACTCTGTAGCCATCATTCTTGAGGATGTCCGCGACCCTCTTCCAGCCCGAGCCATCCGCGAAAGCTCCATGCACCAGAACTACATTCTTAATATGCTGACTCACGATTATTCTCCTTTGCAGTAGAGATCCAGACGGATCATTTGATTTTTGACTTCAAACGCCTTCGCGCCAAATCGCTCTTGCTTCACTTGCGGGAAGTACATTTTCGCTTGGAACGCAAAGACCTGTTGACTACTAATTGGCGTGTGCGGAGGTAGCAGCCTCTTCGATTAGCTTGGCTGCTTCCTTCGGGTGAGACATGTAAGCTACGTGGCTCGCATTCACTTCGACCGTCGTAGCATTGGCGCGCTTCGCCATCATGCGTTCCTGTATCGGATTGATCGACCGGTCTGAGCCGGCCACCATGTACCACGTCGGCTTGTTCTTCCATGCGGGATTCGCTACCTTGTGGGTGAATGCATCAGTCGAGATTGGCACTTGCGCCATAGCCATGAAGTGAGCCTGAGCCGGGGGAATGTCCGCAGCGAAGTCGGCAGCGAAATGGTCCTGTTCGATCCACCAATTTCCATTGCTATCCGGCTTGAATGCCTTGGAGGCTTGCGGCACCGCCGTTTCGATTGATGCACAACTCTCACCTTCATCGAGAGCGAATGCGGCGATGTAGACGAGCGCCGCAACGTTTGGATTGTTGCCGGCCTCGGTGATGATGGACCCGCCGTAGCTATGGCCAACCAGGACGACCGGCCCGCCCATGGCGTCGATGGCGGCCTTCGTGTACTTTTGGTCGTCGGTGTACGAGGTCTCTGGGGGTTGCGCAACCGATACCGCGTAACCATCCTTCTCAAGGATCTTTGCAACGGCGTCCCAGCCGGAGCCGTCGGCGAATGCACCGTGGACAAGCACAACGTTTTTAATGCCGGCTGGCGCCGCAGCCGCAACTCTAGCAGTCTTCCCCAGCAGCAGGGTCAGGCTCACGAACACCGCAAGTAGCATTACAAGCAAATAAGTCTTCTTCATCACCATTTCTCCTATCTAGTTTGAGCCTCACCGATTCGTGCATCGGGCCCCGCACATGCGACCAACCATAGTCAGGAACGACCACGACACTCTTGAAGACACGAACCCTTTTTGTCGATTCCTGCTCAAATTCGGAGTTAAGAGGGGGAGAAAAAACACTCTGGGCTAGTGTTCAAGGCGAGAACTCTAACCGAATCTCAAATCCGCGACGATATTGCGCCCAGAGACGAGCGCGGGCAATACCACCCCCGACCGTTGACTTGAGGATGAGATCTATTCGTGTGATTGAAGGAATTGGCGTTTGGGTATTTCGAGAAAATTCCTACTACGTACGTGTTCACGCCTCCACTTCGCCGGAGTCGCACCGACGACATTTGCAAACGTCCGGGTAAGCGCGGCTTGATCGGAGAATCCGATCTGCGC
>JBAWAI010000050.1:0-33814 GCA_049589215.1 Terriglobales bacterium
CCGATGAGCAATCGCGTCTTTGACGTTCTTAAACAGCGGTGCGGAGAAAAACGCGAAGGATGGGTTTTCCCGTCGAAACGCGCCGAGTCTGCTCATCTCACCACAATGGCGAAGAGATTTCGCGAAGCTAGGGTCAAAGCTGGGCTTCCCGCAGATCTTGTCCTCTATTGTGGGCGACATGATTACGGCACTCGGATTCTGAAGAGAACCGGAAACCTGGCTGCCGTCATGAGAACCATGGGACACAGGGATGTGAAGACTGCGATGCAGTATCAACATCCCGAACTAGAGATCGTGCGCGCTGCGCTCGATCAAGACACAGCAGTAGAGAAACGGGCGTAGCCGGATTGAGTTACGGCACACTTTACGGCACACCTGGAAAAATCAGTTTGCAAATCACCGGTAAGTGATTGAAAAGTTGGTGAGCGCGGTAGGAATCGAACCTACAACCTACTGATTAAGAGTCAGTTGCTCTGCCAATTGAGCTACGCGCCCCTGCGGGTGACTTCCTGAAGGGAATTTTCGATTATACCATTGGGATTTTATGCGGCTGGCTTGCCCGCATGGATTTTCGGCCAATGAGTTTTTTGGACGCTTTCGCGCGAACCGGCACCACATAAAGCCCGCGCATGAACCGCCGAAATCATTGACGATTGGATGTGCGGAAGATTGTCCGCTACCGCCGCCCGGCATGCAATTGCTAAACCAAAAAATCAGGCGGAGACTGCTTCTGTTCCTTCATCCCCGAGCCCAGGCTTCGAAGTGGCTGGTGCCTTACGTTCTGGCATAATTTCGATCGACGCCAGCACTCGCCTCTCGACTCTCCCGATCACGGGCCGGTCGTTGGTTCCGTCCAGCGAAAGAGAAACGAAGCGGTTCTCGTTCCAGAGACGATCAATCAATCGGCGTTCGCTCCCAAGAAGAACTTCCTGCGGAAGCGAGGAGAAGTTTCTGAACGTCCACGTCAAGAGAGCTCGCTCGAAAAAACTCGGCTCCAGGTAACGTGGCCCTACCGGCGTGTCCAATTCCAGAATACCGTGGGCGATTTTTTCGATCCACATCAGCAGCCTACCGAGTAAAACATATCAAGTTCTTGCCTGTCCTCAAAGGCGGCCATTATTGCACCAAGTTTGGGGCATGGGAAGCACTTTTGCAGGATTAGCCAGGTTTTTTTGAAAACCGCTCAATTTGAGAAAAGACCGGCGCTGGTCGTCCGTCGAGGGGTCGTGCTGAAAAACGCTCTCGCACCTGCCAACTCAGATCAGTTCCGGAAGGCGTTCGATTCGATCGAGAGTGGCAGCGACACCAATTCCCTTTCCGTCCGCCCGCTCGATGCGGACGACCGAAGCTTCGCAGAGCGTCCATCCGCCGGGACCGAGGCCCGCATCTGGAGGAAGCATCAGAACCAGTTCCAGCTTCGAGCCGGTTTCGAGCACCGAATCGGTATAAAGAAATATGCCCGATGAGGTGAGATCGCGCGTCACGCCGGATATCTCAGGTTGGACAGGTAGACGACCAGCCTCTCCGTCTGTTGTCTTAGGACGAATCTTGACTGGCAGTTGTATGGGCGTTCGGGTTTGGTGGCGGCGTTCCAATTTTTCAGTATCTCCGAAATTTCGGCGTCAGTTGCGAATCGAGCCCAGTTTGAACCTAGAAACTGAATTTCAGCGCCAGTTCAATTCCGCGAGGACCGCCGCCGCCGAGGAACGGGTTGCCGATGCCTACGTCGCCAGTCGCGGTGATGCCGTAGCCTCCGTTGCCAACCTCCCGGTTGTTGCCGCCAACCATGGTGGGCTGGAACCCGCAGCCACAACTGCCGAGATTCGTCGCCGGGTCAGCGATGAAATTCGGCAGAACCGGGTTAGAGAAATTGGGATGATTGAGGATGTTGAAAAACTCCGCGCGGAATTGCGCCTTCACGCGTTCGTTGATGGCGGTGTCTTTGTAGAGCGCGAAGTCCCATTGCTTGTACGTGGGTCCGACCAGTGAGTTGCGCCCGAGATCGCCGTAGTGACGGGTGCCCGGTATGCAGTCGGTGGCAAGACCACTGGGTGCCAAATATGCGGCGCCTGTAACCAGGCAAGGCATGGCGAACGACGTGAGGTCGATGTAATCGGACGGCGTGCTCTTGTGATAGGTGATCGGTCCGACTACATCAGGTCTATCGAAACACTCGGCTCCGCCGCTGTAGTCGTCTTCGCAGTTGTAGTTAAATTCGAAGGGCTGACCGCTCTGCAATGTCACGGTGCTTTCGATCCCCCAGCCATTTTTCAGGCTCTGCATGTTTCCACCCTGCTTCGGGAACTCGTAGGCAAACACCCACGTGAAGCGATTGGGCACGTTGAAGTTGGATGGGCCGTATTCGAATTGAGGATTGTTGCTGTCCTGTGGCTGCGCTGCGTTGGGAACAAAGTCTTCGAGGTCGCTCGAGTTATCGAGTGACTTCGAATAGACGTAGTTGACCGCGGAAGTAATTCCGTGCCAGCCGTTGACTTTATAACCGACCTGAAGCGAATTGTAGTTCGACTTGCCGCTCGACTTCTCCTGATAGATGTAAAAGGCTCCCACGCCCGCATCGCCGAAGACCCGCGGCACACCGAAGTCCTGAATAGCCCCAGTCGTGGCGCAGGTGGCGATTCCAAACGGACAATCGGCGGCCGTCACGGCTGCATTCGTCGGTTGATTTAGGTCGTAGAAGCGGAACAAACGGTGCCCCTGCGATCCAACGTAACCGATCTGGAGGACGGTCTTGGCGGTGAGTTGCTGCTGGATATTGATGTTGTAGTTTTCCATGTAGGGCGTGCGGATGTGAGGATCGACGCCGAAAATGTCGCACTCCTGGCTGGTGCAATCGGACGGGCCATAGACCGGCGTGCCGGCGGTGATGGTCGAAACATTGAGAGCCGCGCCGGTAATGGCATTCGGGCCACCGAAATTTCCATAGGCGGGTCCAGGCGCATAGTAGGCGGAAAATGGCAGGTGGCCGAGAAACATATCCTGCGAAAAAGCGTCATAGAAGAGACCAGCGCCGGCGCGGACAACCGTTTTGCTCTTGCCGGTCACGTCCCAGGCGATGCTGGCGCGCGGCGAAAAATTTCTGTAGTCGGGATTGTACAAACGATTCAGACCGTTAGTTCCGACCTGCTCATAAGTACCAGTGCCGGTATCGGTCGTGGCGTCGAAGCTGGAGACGAGAAAGTTGGCGAACAAATTGTTCTTCTCTTTCACGACGCCATAAACGTCCCATCGTAATCCATAGTTAAGGGTCAAGCGGGGAGTCACGCGAAAGCCATCCTGCAGATAGAGACCAAAACTATTCTCAGACGTGTGGCGCAGCGAATCGCCGGAATACTGCAAGCCCGAAGAGGGATCCCCTTCGAGAAAATCGCTCAAGTTGGGGAATTTGAGCCGGCCGCGAAAGTACTTGTCGAAATATTGCTGAATGGAGGTGCGCCGGAACTCAAAGCCCGCCTTCAGGTCGTGCCTGCCCCACTTCCACCCCACGTCTTCGACAAAGTGCGTGTTGGTGTCGTGGCGGGCGCGGGGGTCGCCAGACGTGGTACCCAGCTGCGAGAAGAAGCTGCTAGCGCCGCTCGGCGTGACTGAGACCAGGACGATGGGAAGGCCGGAATCATGCACGCCGCTTCCCTGGCAATCGGCGGTATCACTGGCGGCGCAAAGGCCGATGGAACTCGGATGGAAGGACTGATCCTGCGCAAAGAACCCCTCGGAGAATCGGTTCCAGCCATAGCGCATCTCGTTCACGACTCTTCCAAACGTGTGCACGTAAGAGATTGACGTCAATTGCACGCGAGTTGGAGTAACAGTATTAAAGCCTGGGAGTTGGCCACCGCTGCCGGTCAGGGCCAGCGGAAATGCCTGGGTGCTGTCGCCGAAGAAATAGCGGCCGGTAAGAATATTCTTGGAGTTAAAGTTGTGATCGATCTTGGCAATCAGGCTGGAGAGGCCGTTAGACGATGGAGTAATAATGGACGCATTGGCGCCGGCCGGACACCCGAGATCCTCACCCGTGCCCGGAGGGCTTGCGGTTCCGTAGGTCCCCGGAATATTTGGCGCCGGCCAGAAGCCCAGCATGGCCTGGGTCACGGAGTTCGCCGGGCCATTGGCCGCGATGTCAGCCGCGATCTGCGCCGGATCGGGCACGCAGGCCAAAGTAACGGTACCTACAGTCTCGCGCTGACCCTCGTAATCAAAATAGAAAAAGGTGCGGTCCTTTACGATCGGACCACCGACGGCGCCGCCGAACTGATTATTGTGAAAAGGTGCGCGCTGGTCGGTGTTGTTAAAAAAATTGCGGGCGTCCAAAGCGTCGTTGCGGAAATATTCAAATAACTGTCCATGCAAACCGTTCGTGCCGCTCTTAGTCACGATGTTCACGATCGCGCCTGCGTTGCGACCGTATTCCGGCTGAAAGTTCGAGATCACGCTCATTTCCGCGATCGCGCCGATGGGCAAGATAGCGGACGGAACCGCGAATACGCCGCCCTCATTAATAGCGGGGTCGTTGCGGTAACCGTCGTTCATGTCGGTGCCATCAAGCATGTAGTTGTTCGAGCGGCCGCGCGCACCGTTCATGGAAAACTCGCCGTAGGAGCCGGGAGAATCGGTGATTTGATCGGGCGAGCCGGCGACCCCGGCATTGAGGAAGATCAGCTTGGTGTAGTCGCGGCCGTTCACAGGGAGGTCTTCAACAGTCTGGCTGGTAAGCACGCCGCCGAGATCGTTCGAGGTGGTTTCGATTTGCGGGAGGTCGTCGCCGGAGACTTCCACCGTCTGGCTGATCTGGCCAACACGCATCTGCGCATCGACACGGCGTTCCGTAGCGACATCGACTTCGACCCCGCTGGTGACGAACGTCTGGAAGCCGCTTTGGGAGACGGTGACGGAATACATGCCGATGGGAAGTTCAGGAATGGCATAGCTGCCATCCGCAGTGGTCGTCGCGCTGCGCTCGAGACCCGTGCCGACGTTGTGCACCTTCACGGTTGCCCCGGCGACGACGTTGCCCGAAGGATCGGTGATGGTCCCAAGAATGGTTCCACGGAATGTCTGAGCGATTGCGATTGTCGAGAGCAGGAAGACGCATACCACCAGAAAGCGCAGCTTCATTTGCGAGTTCTCCTTTGGCCGCGGCGGGAAACAGATCGGGGCTCCGCGACCGAAACAGACTGCATTTTAGAGTTGCGGCATTATAGACGAGAGCGCAGAAAAGGTAAGTGATTTTGTGGGGACGTACCGCGCGACGAAGACAGCATTCAGCTCCTCGTCAGGGTCAAGCTCAGTATTACTCGTGGATTGCTTTGCAGTTAGAAGTTGAAGGCCAAACCGCCGCGGATCGAGCGCGCCGAGGATTGCACGAGGTATAGGGTGTGGCCGTCGCTGCCCATCACCGGAACATAACCTTGCGCGAGCAGGTTGCGAAGGTCGACAAGAAGTTCCATGTGGCCGGCAATGAGCTTCGAAGGTATGGGCTGGCGGACGAGCAGATTGAGATAAGGATCGGCCGCGCCGGGCGACGTATTGAACAGATCGACCGGCGTTAGCGTGCGGCCGGCTGTGTAACGATACGACGCAACCCAGTGCGTCTTCGACTTTGGCACACTGCCGCTGAACTTCGCAGCCACGGCCTGGCGGCGCTCAGTGCGAATGTAATCGCGAGCATCCTGCAATTGGATGCCGGGCCGCGACAGATCAAGCACGCCACCATAGGCATAGTCGAGCGTCGCAGTCAGGTCATTCAGAAGTTTGCGCTGCAGCACGGCGCGCACGCCGAGTGTCGAGAAATCATTGCCCTGGTAGCTGAAGGTTCCAGAGTAGAGGTCTGGAAGAACGTCACCAGAAACGGCAGTGAGATCGCCGATGCCCGTCAAAACGGGGTCGGCGATGCCATCCGAGTAGCCCGCGACCTGCATGCTGGTTTTGCCGACGCGATGGGAAAGAGAAACTTCCTGATGACGTCCTTTTTCGACGGCAGGAGTGAAATTAACAATGCTCATGCGCGGCCCGGCGGCGCCAGGGTCGGACGACACAGAGTCGAAATGATCGCCGGAAGAATCCGCGGAACGATCTTCGAGAAGCGAGTCAGGGACCGAGCTGGCATACTGATATTCGACGACGGTGTTGGGTGAGATGTGCAGATCAGCCGAGCCAAAGGGCTTGAAGGCGTGCACGCGGCCAAAGAACTGGATGGTCTGGAGCTCGCTGCCCACCTTCAGTTCGAAAGAATCGCCAAACACGACGCGATCCGTGCTGGTGACCGAAAGCGCTTGCAAAGAAGCGCCCGGAACAGTGTTGAAGTCGGGTGAATTCAGGCGAAGCGCCGAGATCGAGATCGAAGGCTCAAAAACATCGTTGTAGTGGCTGGTATATGTCGTCCGGAGAAGCGCCGCCGGATTAGCGGAACCGTCGGTGTCATATCCAACGTCGCCGTTGACGCGCACAGTGCCGGTCGAGAGAAGCGTGCGCTCAACCGAGAAGGCAGCGGACATATCCGCCGGGCCCCCGAAGCCTTCGCCGGGCGCGCCCGCGATTAACTTGACGTTGCCTTTGACGTCTCTGCCATTTTCTACAATAGCCGTTGAGCCATCGGGCAGAATGCGCAGGATGGGACGGTTCGAGATGGAACGGAGAGTCCACTTCCAGTCGTCCTGGTCAACCTGGGTCGGCACAGTCACAAGTTGAATGGCTTGGAAGAGATTGGTCAAAGTGACATTGACCATCATGCGCGCGCCGGAGCGTATGCCGATTTTTTCACGCAGCGTAGGCAGAAACGAAGGTGCGGTGACCTTAATGTCGTATGTGCCCGGCAGAATAGCCGCAATGGAGTAGAAGCCGTGATCGTCGGTAAAGACTTTGCGGGCGGCGGCGCCGAGAACCTCGACCACGGCGCCCATCTGGGGTGCGCCCCGACGGTCGCGCACATATCCAGAGATGGTGCCAGCCGAGATCTTCGCGGATTCAGACCAGGCCGGGAGGGCCAACGGAATGAGCATCGCGAGAATCCCGAGCTTTCGCAACATCATGCCTGCCTTTGACGGGCCGTGTCCGTCCGTCTGCAACTGAAGCAGCTGGCTTGTAACCTTTCCCGCTGCCATTCATTTGCCGTACTTCAACTGCTGTACTTCAACAATTCTAATTTCCGTGCCAACTACTCCACCGCGAACGTCGCCGATGGATCCACTGTCTGCTTTGACAGTTTGTCGTTCACCTTGATGTCGATCTTGTACATTCCCGGCGGCAGGTTCGCGGCGGAAAGCGTCTTTTGCAGCGTCACCTGATCGCCGACATTCCCCATCGTGTCCGTCGACTCGACGGTGTGGATGACAGCTTTATTATTCGCGTCGGTCACGTTGTACTCGACCGTCGCGGAAGGCTTATGGGTCTTATCGTCCACGGTCAGGTTATAGACCTGCATCCAGAAATTGACCTTTTGGCCACGCTTGAACGAAACCGGCTTTCCGTCAGCCGACTGCACGCGCGGACGAACCTTCATGGCGCCGATGACGAAGTTACCTGTGCCCACGTTCTTCGCAGCCACAGGCTCCATCTGGTCGGCCACGATCAACGATGAGTTGCTCAGGCGGTCTTCGCTGAAGTCCGGAATGACGATGGCGCGATTCCAGGTTCCGGTTCGATCGCCATTCACATCCTTTACAACGACGTCGAGGCGATAACGGTTCTGGCTGATTTTCAGCGGCAGTGCTTTCCAGTAGACGGAAGAATTCTCGGCGGTCTTCGCCAGTAGCTCAACCGGAACATCAACCTGCACGGGATCCTCAAAAGTCTGCACGATCTTGCCGGTCAGAGTCGTAACTCGCCCAAAGATATTGACCGTGCCGCGCTCGATGCCGTCCTTGTTCTGGAAAGTAATGTCGCGGTTCTTGATCTGGATGGTAATGGGAACCAGAACTGTGTCGCTCGTGACCCGCACAAAGTCGGCGCGCACATCGAACGGCATCAGGTTCATGCTGATTTTGTGGCTGACGATTTCTTCCAGATCCTTGAACTTCACCGCGGGCGCTGCCTGCAACTTGGCAAACTGCTCCAGTCGATCGAATTCCTTGGTTTGCAAATCCTGATTGAACGGTCCGGTGCCAAGTTGCTCCAGTCCGCCATTCGTAAATCGGTTGGTCTTGCTCGACAGGCCCATCTGTTCATATTGCGTGAGGCCGGCATTGGGCGTGTACTTGAGAGCGTCTTTCTCCGAGCGGTCGATTGTCATGTGATAGTCGTTGCACATGCAGGTGTCGACGAACTCGATGATTACTTCCTGGCCAATACCCTCGATATAACGATACCGCCAGGTCTCAAACGGGAAGGTGGAAGTCTCGCCGCCGCCCTCTTCCTGGGGGCGTTCGTAGGTTCCGCCAGAGGGATGCGAGTCGATCTCGTCGGCCGGGCCGAAAACGATGTACATATGACCGCGATCGGTCTTCCATCCGGGAATGCCGGCCGCGAAGTGCTCGTTGGCATACGCGATGCGGCGATAGTGCTCTTCCTTGAATTCGTTCTCTTCGGTATCGGGAGTCGGGTCGCGGCGTTGCCAGAATGCCTCAATAAACTGGTCGCGCTCCTCGTCGTTCGAGAGCTGCATAAACGCTTTGCGCTCTTCGTCGGTGATGATCCAGGCAACGTCTTCCGACAGCCATTTCTTATAAGTCTTGCTCAATTCCTGCTTAAGCGCCCGCGCATTCGCCTTTTTCTGGGCTTCCGGGATGGGCCGCTTCAAGGGATCGGTCTGGCTCTTGTCGTCTTTGTCCGCCGCCGGTTTGTCGTCGGCCAACGCCCGTGAAAGCGGACCAATGCCGAGCGCCAGTACGCCCGCAACCATAGCAACTGAAAGGCGGCTTTTAATATCGAAAGAGAACATAGAGGGGCCCACCTAGGAGACAACGATACTATGATTCTATTTGGATTGGATACAACAAGGCAAGGAAAAGAGGCCTGACTCAGAAAGATTTTCCGGCCGTAGGCGAGATGACGAACCCCTTAAGAATCCTTATTTTGCGCCCTCGCGACGGAGGATGATAGACGGCGCTACAACTCCCACCCACATCCTGCTGTTTGACCAGACTCGACACGCTATAATGAACCGGGGTGGTCGGGTCTTTGAGTCCCCATTGACGGGCCATCCGAAAACTCAGGAAAGCGCCGGCGGGTAAACCGCCCCTTGGCAGAGCTTTGGCATAAGTGGGGGAACTTTGCCTCCGCTCGGAACGTAACTAGATATGCAGGAGAGGTGTATCGATCTGGGAATCCCGCCGTTTTGGAGCTGGATCTGAACTTGGATCGACCACCGAAAACCGACGATCCGGTTGAAGCGATTGCCGGTTAACCAAACGCCGCGCCGCGCAAGAGATTGGCAACATGAAAACCTGGAAAAAAGTAGCCATCGGAGTAGGCGCCGTCCTTGCGCTCACCATCATCGTCTCGGTCACCGTCTACCAGAGCCACAAGAACCTGGTGACGGTGCAGACCGGCAAAGCGCAGGAACAGAGTCTCAGCTCCGTCGTAAGCGCCTCGGGTGAGATCAAGCCCAAGACGTACGTGAACGTTGGCGCGAATGCCATGGGCAAGATCACCAAGCTGCACGTGCGCGAGGGCGATCGCGTGTCCAAAGGCGACGTGCTGGCGCAACTGGAAAACGTCCAATCCACCGCTGACGTCGACGCAAACAGAGCATCTTTGCAGGCCGCTGAGACTGACTACGTGGCAGCCGACGCTGCTTTGCAGACTTCGCGCGCGGACTTGAACCGTGCGCAATCCGACGTGGATCATGCAAGTCTGGATTGGGACCGCGCGCAAGGCCTCTACAAAAGCGCGCTGATCGCCAAGCAGGATTACGACACCAAAAAAGCAGCATGGGAGTCGGCCGAATCGGGGTTAGCGCAGGCCAAAGCGCGGATCGAGCAGGCAAAGGCTCAAAAAGATTCCGCTCAAAGGCACATTTCTCAAAATCAGGCGAACTTGACGCGCGCCTCTGACGTACTACAAAAGACGATTTACGCTGCGCCGTTTGATGGCGTGGTCACGAACCTGCCAGTCCGCGAGGGCGAAACCGTGGTCATGGGAATCCAGAACTCGCCCGGCAGCACGCTCATGACGATCGCGGACATGTCCGTCATCACCGCAGAAGTAAAGGTAGACGAAACCGACATCGTGAACGTGCGGATGGGTCAGCCCGCCGAGGTTACGATCGACGCGATTCCGCGAAAGATTTTTCACGGAACGGTGACCGAGATCGGCGACAACGCCATCGTGCGTTCAACAGGCGTTTCAACCTCCCAGGCGACATCGACGAGCGAAGAGGCAAAAGACTTCAAAGTGGTGGTCACGCTGACCGATCCGCCCCAGGATCTGCGTCCCGGGCTTTCGACTACCGCCAAGATAACGACGGCCACGCGCAGCCATATAGTCAGCATTCCGATTCAAGCCTTGACCGTCCGCAACGCGGCTGACCTGGCGCCCAAGAACACGAATACGGCATCAAGTTCAGTGCACGCGGCAGCCCCGGTCGACACCGCAAAGGCGAAAGAAGAAGTTCAGGGCGTGTTCGTGATTCGTAACAAAAAAGCGGAGTTTGTGCCGGTAGAAACAGGCATCAGCGGTACCACCGATATCGAAGTCACCAAGGGCTTAAAAGAGGGTGACGAAGTGATAACGGGGAGCTACAAAGTTTTGCGCACGTTGAAGCCAGGCACGAGTGTCAAAATAGATAACTCGACGCCTGCGAAGCAAGAAGAAGAGAGCAGCTAGACGGCTAGCCGCTTCCACGGGCTGCGGCGTCTAACTATTGCCAGATTCGAGCGTCCAAGAAAGAGCGGCCAGAGGAGCGTGCGTGCCCGAGCCGGATAAGGAGAAACAGATGGCGACTGCGGAGATCCTCTCCATGAACGGGCCCGAGGTCATTGGTGCGCCCGATGCCTGCATGATCGCGACCGAGGATTTGTGGAAGACCTACGACATGGGTCTCGAGCAACAAGTGCACGCCCTGCGCGGGATCAATCTCCGCATTCAGCGCAATGAGTACGTCGCCATCATGGGTCCGTCGGGCTCGGGAAAATCGACTCTGATGAATCTGATTGGCTGCCTCGACTCTCCGTCCAAAGGGCAGTATTGGCTCAACCAGCAACTGGTCAGCGAACTCGACGACGACGAACTGGCTCGCATTCGCAATAAGGAAATCGGTTTCGTGTTTCAAACGTTCAACCTGCTGGCGCGCGCCACCTCGCTCCACAACGTCGAACTCCCGCTCATCTATGCAGGCGTACCCTCGGCTGAGCGCCTCGAACGCGCGAAAGGCGCACTGGCCGCGGTTGGCATGGAGCCGCGCATGAATCACAAGCCAAACGAACTCTCCGGCGGTCAACGGCAGCGCGTCGCCATCGCGCGCGCGCTCGTCAACAATCCTGCCATCATCCTCGCCGACGAACCCACCGGCAATCTCGACTCCCAGACCGGAAATGAAATCATGGCACTGTTTGACCGGCTGCACGCGGAAGGCAACACGATCGTGCTGGTCACGCACGAGCACGACATCGCCGAATACGCGCACCGCATTATTTACATCAAGGACGGCGTCGTCGAGCGCGACGAAGTAAAGGACCGCCGCTAGAGAACCGGCCTCTGGCGAAGCGTGTTTTGCAGTCTGCCGCGGCGGAAGCTTTTTCGGATCACAGTCGACGGCGTGCGTCGTCTTCGTTTCGGAGGAAAGTTATGCGCGCCGTTCTCGCCTTGGTTTTTCTCTCGACATTTGCCTTTGCCCAGGATCCCGCAGCCATCGCTGCCGCCGAGTCCGCCTGCGGCCCCAAAGGCGTCAAGTTCACAATAAAAGAGGACAACTCACAGCATGCCGTCGGGCAACCCGAAGACGGTAAGGCCCTGGTGTACGTGGTTCAGGAAATTGGCAATGTTATTTGTCCCGGCGGGTGCCTCACCACCAAGATCGCCCTTGACGGCGCGTGGATGGGCGCCAACCATGGCAATTCTTATCTGGCTTTTGCAGTCTCGCCCGGCGAGCGCCATCTCTGCGTCAACTGGCAGTCGCACTTTGCCAGCATGTCCAGCGTTTTTGGACTGGCACATTTTACGGCCGAGGCGGGTAAAGTTTATTTCTTCCGCTCCCGTACGATCGGCTCAGCAGGCCCGACCTTTTTCGATATCGAGCCCATCGACAGCGACCAAGGAAAACTATTCATCGCGTCAAGCCCGATGGCAATCTCGCAACCGAAAAAATAGAAATAGAAATTGCACCCCGAAGATAACGACCGAGGCGTTACTTGCCTACCAGTGCCCGCTCAGTCGCCTGCGCGTCCGCAAGATTCGGCGACAATCGCGCTACTCGCTCCTGAATCGCCCGCGCTTCCTCGACTCGTCCCTCTTGCTGTAACGCTCCCGCCAGCAGCAGATATCCGACATCGGTAGGCTCGATCGCCATGGCGCGCGAGTAGTCACTGACAGCCTGATCGAAATCCCCACTTTTCTGCGCGATGAGGCCGAGGCCGATAAACGCCATCGGCAAGGGATGCTCGGGTTGCAATTCGAGCGACTCTTCAAAACACTGCTTCGCCCTTGCCAAGTCGCCGATCTGCCGATAAACCGATCCGAGGTTGCCGTAAGCCTTGGCGCGCAGCGGGAGATCGACCGCATGGAGCGCGACCACTTGATAGCGGTCGATAGCCTCGCCAAGATTTCCGCGGCTGTGCGCATAGGCTCCAAGGTTTAGGTTGGCAGGGAGATCGTCGTGGCGAATCGCAAGCGCGGCACGAAAATGTGCGGCTGCCTCCGCTTCATTGTTGCTGCCGCCCTGTTCGAGAAGATATTCGCCGAGCGAATCATGCGCCACATAGTTGTCTTTGGTCAAAGCAATCGTCCGTTGCCAGAACGACGGCGTGTCATGCCAGTAGCTCACCTGTCGATAAGTGAGGGCTCCGAGAGCGTACAGGCAAATCACGCCGAGCACAGCGGGCGCCGCAGCCGGAATTCGTCGTGCGCGCGCAAAATCGACGGCCATCCAGGTGATCATGATGAACAGCCCAATAAATGGAATGTAGGCATAGCGATCGGCCATGGCCTGCGAGCCGACTTGCACAAGCCCCAGCATGGGCACAAGCGCGACAATAAACCAGAGCCATCCGAACAAAAGATATCGGCGATCTGGGCATGATGCATCGACGCGCTGGACGTTGACGGCACGGAAAACCGCAACGACAACAACGACACTAATGCCGATCAGCAGCAAGAGCGCCGCGCCGACTTGCCACGCAGGATAGAGCACCGTGGGATGCGGATAGAGAGCGACCAGATTTACCGGCCAGAATGTTTTGCCCAGGTAGCGCGCATAGGCGATGACAGCGGTTTCAATTCGCAGGAGCGGGCCGTATTGAGCAAGTGTCTGCACCGCCCCACCCGCTCTTTGAGCCCTCATCGTGACAACTGCGCTCACCGCCGAGAGTACAACGAATGGCAGTTTTTCAACGAGCAGCCAACTCAGGGATTTCTTCGGCGCATGGCCTGCGCAGGCATCTTCAGCCATCGGATCCCCGACAGACAAAGACTCACCCTGCCTCGCCCCGACCCGGCACAGCGGCCAGTAATCAAGCAACAGAAGCAAAAACGGAAATGTAATCACCTGCGGTTTACTCAGAAGCGCCAGCACGAAAAGAAGAAAGACAAGAACGTAGCGTCCAACCCGCGGCCGGCGCGCATACCAGACATACGCATGCAGAGCGAGCAGAAAAAACAACATGCTTAGAACGTTCTTGCGCTCGGCCGCCCATGCAACCGATTCGACATTAATGGGATGAAGCGCGAACAGAGCCGCCACGAAGAAACTGCGCTCGGCGAATCCGGTGGCCCGCAACAAAAGCAGAAAAAGAAGCACGGCACAGAGGGCATGAAGAATGACGCTCACTTCATGAATGGCGCCAGAGTTCAGGCCGAACACCTGGCAGTCGAGCGCATGCGACAGCCAAGTCAGTGGGTGGTAGTTAGCAGCGTCATAAGTAGTGAAAGCCCACTTTACGGTCGTCCAGTTCAGCCCGGCGCGCACGTGTGGATTGCTCGTAATGTAGGCGTCGTCGTCGTAATTGAGAAAACCGTTGTGAACTGCCGGCGCGTAGCAGGCCAGCGCCGCGGCGGCCAGCAGCAGGCTCAGGCTCAGTTTAAAGACCAGCGTATGCTTTCCTGACGCGCGGGGTGCGTTGCGACCAGACATCATTTGCCTGCAAGCAGCATGGCCGCTATTTCCTGCGCTTCGGTAAAGTTTGGCAACGTGCGGGCACGATCGAGAATCGCTTGCGCTTCGCCTGCTCGGCCGGCATGCTCCAATGCATCTGCCAGCAAGAGTGAGCAGACGACGTCATCCGGCTTGACAGCCTGCGCGCGTGAATATTGGCGGACCGCTTCGGCAAAATCGCCATTTGTCTCCGCAATTAACCCAAGTCCGACCATCGCTGTCGCTTCGTTCGGCGCCATTTCAAGCGTCCATTCAAAGTATTGCCTGGCACGCGCCAGATCGCCGGTGCGCCGGTAGGCGTGCCCCAGATTAAAAAATGCAGTGGTGCGCAAAGCCGAATTAGCGGAATAGAGCGCCACCTTCTGATAGTGTTCGATCGCCGCGGGGAGATTGCCGTGGGCCTCCTCGTAAGGACCGAGGCTCATGTTAGCTTCCGGATCTTCAGGCCTGATCGCCAGCGCATTGCGGAACTCGGCCGACCCCTCATCAGCTCGGCCTTGCGTGGTCAAGTAGTAGCCGAGAATGTCATGCGCAAGATAGTTGTCCTCGGTCAGTTCGATCGTGCGCCGCCAGAACGATTCGGTGTCATGCCAGTATGCGATCTGATGGTAAGTCAGCGCACCAAGAGCAATCAGGCACGCGGCGGAGGGAATAATCGTCCAAGCCGGCGACAGTCCGTTACGTTCACGTACGCCCGCGGCCAGGTCCGCAGCCAGCCAGGTCACCATCACAAACAATCCGATGAACGGAATATAGGCGTAGCGATCCGCCATGGCCTGCGCCCCAACTTGCACAAGTCCTATCATCGGGATCAAACTGCCGAGAAACCAGAACCAGCCCACGGCAAGATATCTCCGCTCGCGGAACACGAGCACTGCAACCGTGATCAACACCAATAACGCAGCAGCCGCACCAACCTGCCACGCGGGGTAGAGCTTCGTCGGATGCGGATAAAGCGCCACCAGATTCGCCGGCCAAAACGCCTTTCCGAGATAGCGCACATAGCCAATCAACGACGTCTCAACGCGCAGCGGCAGGCTATAGAGAGACAGTGACTTCACGGTGCCTCCGGCTCGTTGCGCCTTCATGGTGATCAACGAACTGGCGCCAGCGAGCGCCAGCCATGGCACCTTTTCCAAAAGCAGCCAGCCGATCGAAAGTCTTGGCGCTGCACTTCCCTCTGCTGAGCTCGCACCGGTCCTCTGCAGGGGCCAGTAGTCCCACAACACCAGCAGCAACGGAAACGTAACCACTTGCGGCTTCGACATCAGCGCGAGCGCGAAGGCAACCGTCACTACCGCATACCGGCGCATGCCGGGCCGTCGCGCATACCAGGTATAGCCATAGAGCGCGAGCAGGAAAAACATCATGCTCAATACATTTTTGCGTTCGGCGGCCCACGCCACCGACTCCACGTTGATCGGATGAAGCGCAAACAGCCCAGCCACCATCAGGCTGCGCCAGCCGAATCCGGTTGCGCTTTGCAGTAGCAGAAAAAGCAACACTGCATTGGCCGCATGCAGCAGCACGCTCGTGTAGTGGTGGCCAGCGGGGTTCATCCCGAACATCTCGCAATCCAGCGCGTGCGACAGCCACGTCAGCGGATGCCAGTTGGACTGATCATAGGTAGCAAAGGCCCATCTCACGGTGTCCCGCGTGAGGCCCGCGCGGACATGAGCGTTCTGCACGATATAGCCTTCGTCGTCGTAGTTGACGAAGCTGTTACGAATAACCGGGTTGTAGATGGCGAGCACGACTGCGGTCAGCGCAAGACAGCAAAGCAGAGTGCGCTGCGGGGACAACTGCGACGACCGCTGCGGAGACGAATACGAACGGGACGCCATCGACCCGGTCGTTCCCCGCGCCATGGTGGTCGCCGAACCATTCGGTTCACGCGCAGTCTTGGCAGCGGCTGTTAGAGACGCACTCATATCAGTGACTATTGTCAGCCACGCGTAGATAGATGGGCGAGAAGAAGTTAGAGGTGCGTGTTCCGTTGGTCACGCGTGCAGAGCCGCCAAACAGCCCCACAGATTCGGAAGGCTGAGCAGGTCCCTACTGTTGCGGCAACGGCGTGGCCAGACTTCGTTCCAGGCTAAGCCCCGGAACTGCGCCAGTAGAGCGGGCTACAAAGAAATTGTGGTCGTAGAGATTGCGGTACATGCGGCCGGCAATTTCGGCTGCCTTGGGGCCGAAGGTTGCGTGCCCGCCCTGCAAAAAGACCACAGTCACGATGCGCCCAATATCGGTGTTCGCATAGGACGCGAACCATCCAAAACGCGTACCCGCGTGCGAGCACGTTCCAGTCTTGCCGAGGATCGATTCCTCATTAAAGTTAAGTCGCAGGCTCCGCGCTGTACCGTAAGCAACCGCGCCCGCCATGCCATCTGAAAGTTCAGGAATAGCACTGGCAATATCGAGATGCCGTTTGATGACCGGCTGAAAGCCGGCTACGGATTCGGGTGAGGTCGGGTGCTGTAGATAGTAAAGCGTGCCGCCGTTGGAAATCGCCGCGACCAGCGCGCCGAGTTGCAGTGGCGTCATCGAAATGCCTTCGCCGAACGAACACATCTTGCCAACTCCGCCCAGCTTCGACGGAATCTCCGCCTCTGGATAAGTCCCGAGTTGCTCGCCCGGCACATGATACCCCGCATATTCGCCGAGCCCAAACTGGTGCGCGTAGTAGCTGACTTTCTCGAATCCAAGCTTACGGCCGAGCGCCTCGAAGTACGCATTGTTCGAGTGTGCGAGCGCCTCGGTAAGATTCAGGCGCGTGCGCGTCGCGATCGGAACTTCTGTATCCCGGTCGATAAGGCCTTCACTGACCGCGGCCAGCGCAACAGAAAGCTTAATCGTCGAGCAGGGCTGGGCGCCGCTAGAAAGCGCAAGCTTCTGATTGACCATCGCAAGAATGCGGCCGCTGGTCGGCTCGATCGCTACCACGGTGCCATTCATGTTGCCCAGCGCATCAATCGCCGCCGCGCGAACTGTCGGATCTTCCCCGGCGGTTACATCGCCTTCCGTGACGTCAGACTTAACAAATGAACTCGTATAAAAACGCTCGTAATAATGATGGCGGCGGTAAGCAGCCGACGCCGATTTCGCCAGCGGTGCCCGGCTGTGCGCCAGCGCATTCATGCGGTGCCGCGTGTGCTGGCTTTCCGTAACATGGCGTGACTTCGAATGCAGCGTGTGCGATGAGAGCGGATGCGGATTAACGGTGGCGGCGCGAACGCTGGCGCGCAGCGCGATTGCTAATGCGATAAACAGTGCCAGACGAACTAGCGCGGTGCCAAACTTCACTTTCACGAAATACCCATCCCCGGCGGTTGCGACGGTTCAGCGACTCAACCTGACTGATTATGAAGCAAGACGTTCGCCAAAACATGGCACCGAAGGACCATGGCAGCGTAACTGTCCGATAGTAGGGGATTTGGTCGTCTTGAAGCAATGGGAAACTGCAAAAAAGATAACCTCGGGCGCATGCCTGTAAGCTCTTGAGGAAAATGTGCTTAGACTAGATTTTTGAAGCAACTGGCCCGTCAGTCACCGGCAATGGTTGTTACCTGAATAGGTACTGGCTTGTGCAATCATTTGCCGCTGATGAACGTCTGAAATAAGCGGCCCATTCACCATCGAGAGGCGGTGAATCCGCAAGACACCAGCCGCCGACATCGACATGTCATCCCGTCTCGTGGACAGCGAAGTTTTCTGTTATTTTCTGACGGCACTGCATTTCTATTTTCAAGTGGTTTTCGGAGGCTTTCATCTTGCGAATTCAACTCCTCATAGCCGGCGTTGCGTGTCTCTCCCTGATGACCTCCGTCGCGCAGTCCGCCGATCAAATTTCCATAAAGAGCCTCGAAGCCCGCCGCGCCGAACTCAATCGCCTTCTCAGCGACGAATGGGAATACACCCTCCTCAACGCCCCCGAACTCGCCACCCAGGTCGGCGACAATCGTTATAACGACCGTTTGAGTGACCTATCCGACAAAGCCATCGCCGACGATCTCGAACACTCGCGGCAGTCGCTCGCGCGCTTCGAGGCGATCGACGTTACCGGCTTCCCCGAGCAGGAGCGGCTGAACCAGGTGCTCATGGTGCGCGGTCTGCGCGAAGGGATCGACAGCGCGAAGTTCAAAGACTGGGAGATGCCGGCCACGCAATTTGGCGGCGTCCATCTGTGGTATCCCTCGCTCCCCTATGATTCGCCCTTTCGCAACCTCAAGGATTACGACGATTACATCTCCCGCCTGCATCAGATTCCCCGAGCGATGGATCAAGCCATGGGGCACATGCGCGACGGCTTGCGCGACCATCTGGTGCCGCCAAAATTCCTGCTCGAGAAAGTGGCGGATCAGGCGCAGGGGATCGCCGACGATTCGCTCGATAAGAGTCCTTTTTGCGACCCCTTGAAAAAGTTCCCCGACTCGATCGCCGAAGCCGACCGCAAGCGTTTGCGCGCCTCGATTGAAGATGCGGTGAAAAATGAAATCGAGCCCGAATATGCCAAGTTCGCGAAGTTCGTTCGCGAGGACTATGCTCCGCACGGCCGCATCGATCCCGGCGAGTGGGCTCTACCCGATGGCGACGCCCGCTACCTCCTGGCGGTGAAGCATCAGACAACCACTGACATGACGCCCGCCGAGATTCACGATCTCGGCGTAAAAAGCGTCGCCGAAATTGAAACGCAAATGCTCATCCTCGCCAAGGCGCAGGGATTCACTGATCTGAAATCGTTCAACGAGCACATAAGGCATGATCGTGCACACTATGCGAAGTCGGGACAACAGTTGTTTGACTTGTACACTCACTATCGCGACCAGATGTATTTGAAGCTCCCGCAACTATTCAATCGCCTGCCGAAGAACAAACTCGATGTCGTGCCTATGGAATCATTTCGCGCAGCCTCCGCTCCGCCCGCCGATTATTCGCTGGGTGCGGGCGATGGTTCGCGGCCCGGCCGAATCAACGTCAATGAATATGCGCCCGAGAAGCGCCTGCTCCTGAACGTCGAAGCCATCGCTTATCACGAAGGCGTGCCGGGCCATCACCTGCAATTTTCAATCGCGCAGGAACTCACCGACCTTCCGCCGTTCCGTAAATTCACTCTGGATGTGAACGCTTACTCTGAGGGCTGGGCCTTCTATTCCGAGCGCCTCGGCAAAGAGGTCGGCTTCTATCAGGATCCCTACAGCGAATACGGGCGTTTGCAGAATGAAATGTGGCGCGCCGTCCGCTGGGTCGTCGATACCGGAGTGCACTCCCAGCATTGGACGCGTCAGCAGATGGTCGACTACTTCCACGAGCACACCGCCATGGACGACGAGAACATCAACACCGAAGTCGACCGCTACATCGCCTGGCCAGCTCAGGCGCTCTCTTACAAGATGGGACAGACGAAAATTCTAGAGCTCCGCGCACGCGCCCAGAAAGAGTTAGGCCCCAAGTTCGACGTGCGCGCCTTTCACGACGCAGTGCTCGATTCAGGTCCGCTACCGCTCGATGTGCTCGAGACAAAGATTGATGCCTGGATTCGGGCGAATAAGTAATTCATGCTTCCGCGGATACCGCAATTCCTAGAGTGCAGAAGAGGGTGCGGAAGCAAGATTGAGAATGATCGGCGACTGGCAACATACAACCGGCGACTGCAGCCACACCGATCGGCGATTGAAGAGGAGTGAGCCAAGAACAAGATAGCTTGGTCACTTCCGAACAGTTGAGTTCAACAACGGACATTGAGCAGACGCTCTTGGTGCGCTTAAGCAGGCTACATGCCGCTTTTGCAACAATAGCTTACAATCTGCCGCATCTTCGGCCTTCAGAATGCTCTTTCGTCGAAGGAAGTTGAGCAACCGTGCCCCACCTATGGGCCGCACCCGAATTAACACTGAAAAACAGTTTATGACTACTCTGTTCCAGGATATTCGCTACGCGCTACGCATGCTGCGCAAGTCGCCGGCCTTTGCCGTCGTGGTCGCGCTCTCGCTTGGTCTCGGCATTGGCGTGAACACGACAATTTTCAGCTTCGTGAACGCGGTGATGTTTCGTCCACCAGCCGTGGAAGAGCCCGGGCGACTGGTCGAGGTCTGGCACCATGTACGGACAAAGAGCGGGTTCGATAGCTATCCACCGCTCACGTTCCCCGACTTCGAGTACTACCTCGCGAACAACCACGTTTTCTCGGGCATGATCGGTTTTGAATCGGAGTTCGGTTCCGTCAGCTGGAACCACGGGGACCAGAGCGAGGATCTACAGGGGCAACTGATCTCCGGAAATTACTTTTCCGTCCTCGGAGTGAATGCCGCCCTGGGTCGCACCATCACCACCAATGACGATCGCGTACCCGGAGCCAACCCGGTGGTCGTGCTGAGGCATGCGTTCTGGCAGCAGCGATTCGCTTCCGATCCCAATGTTGTTGGCAAAGAGCTGACGCTGAATGGACACAAGTTCACGGTCGCGGGAGTTGCCGCGCAGAAATTCGATGGCATGCTGGTGGGATTCGCGCCCGACTTCTGGGCGCCGATTGCAATGTATCGGGAAATGAAGCCCGCCCGCACCGACCTTTTGGAAACGCGGAACACATCATGGCTGATGGCGGTGGGAAGACTGCGGGAGGGCGTCAGTCTGGCGCAAGCGAACACTGAGATTGGGCTGCTCGCCGAGCAACTTACCGTCGCGTATCCCGAGACCAACAAGGATATGGATGCGGTAGTGGTTCCCGCTGACCTTACGCCCGTTCCGATGCGCGGTTTGCTGACCGGCATTTCAGCCCTCGTGATGGTAGTCGTGGGCCTGGTGTTATTGATTGCGTGCGCTAACGTCACCAATCTTTCTCTGGCCCAGGCGGTGCGGCGGCAGGGCGAACTCGCGGTCCGGTCCGCTTTAGGCGCGTCCAAGCGGCGCGTGATCCAGCAGATGCTCACGGAATCGATTCTGCTGGCGTGCGCCGGTGGCGCCGTTGGCGTGCTGATTGCTTTCACGGCGGCTCCGCTGCTGCTCGCTCTCAAGCCTTCTTTTCTGCCGATTTCCGTCGATGTTGCACCCGACTGGCGAGTGTTGTTGTTTACCCTGGGTCTGTCGGTTGCCGCGGGAATAGTAGTAGGCTTGGCTCCTGCGCTGCGCAGCACGAAGAACAGAATGCTCATGGGATCTACCCCAGCGGCGGTCAATCCCAGCGGCCACTCCAAATCACGTTTGCGCAATCTCCTGGTGGTGTCGCAGGTCGCTTTCGGTTTGTTACTGCTGATCGTGGCTGGGCTGTGCGTGCGGAGCCTTCAAAATGCCCGTTCCGTCGATCCCGGCTTTGGGCTTGACCATGCGCTGATGGCGTCGTTCGATCTCGCCACTGCAGGGTACGACCAGAAGAGCGGTGAAGCGCTCGAAAGACAGCTGGTAGAAAAGCTTGGTTCCTTGCCGGGCATAGATTCGGTCGGTCTTGCTGATCATTTGCCCCTGGGGACGCAGAGGAGTCAGGGTGGCTTTGAAATAAACGGACAGAATCTTATTTTTGATTTTGCGGCGGTCAGTCCGGACTATTTCAAGAGCATGGCTATCCCGCTCAAGGGCCGCGATTTCAGCTATAGCGACGATCCATCAGCTCCGCCGTCCGTCATTGTCAATCAGGCATTCGCCAGTAAAGCCTGGCCGGGCGAAGATCCGATCGGAAAAGCGACGCCCGCGCCGGGAGCGGAAGTCAAAGGCCAGGTTATCGGTGTGGTCACGACCGGGATGTACCGGAGCCTGGGAGAAGACCCGAGGCCGTTCGTCTTTGTCTCGCTGCTGCAAAACTACCAACCAAGGATGGCCGTGGTGGTTCATACCAGCGGTCCGCCAGCAGCGATGGTTGAAACCGTTCGCCGCACCATGTCCACAATTGACCCGGCCCTGGCAGTGCAAGTGCAGACCTTACGGGAACACATTCGGTTGGCTCTCTTTCCTGCTGAGGCGGCCGGAGCTGTGCTGGGGACCTTTGGCTTGCTGGCGCTGGCACTCGCCGTTGTCGGCCTGTATGGAACGCTGGCTTATACGGTGAGCCAACGGACGCGTGAAATCGGAATCCGCAGGGCACTGGGTGCGCGGAGCAGCGATGTGCTTATGCTGGTGACTCTTCAGGGAATAAAGCTGACCGCTATCGGCGTGGCGATTGGACTCAGCGCAGCGTTGGTTTCCCCTCGATTGCTGGCGTTTCTACTCTATGGCGTAAGCGCTACCGATCCACTCACATTCGCCGTGGTCACGGCTGTGTTTCTAATGATTGCCGTGCTGGCCAGCTGCATTCCTGCTTACCGCGCGAACAGAGCGGATCCTATGGTCGCACTCAGATACGAATAGGACTCCCGTATCTATCTCCTTAACGTCCTACGGTGGTTTTTGCGAAATGTTCCACGAGCCGCTTCCGTTTACTACCTCGCGCGATAGCTACTGCGGATCTTACTCGATCACCAACTCGACCTCGCGGTCCGATGGTTTTGCCGTCGGTTTTTGCGCCGCGGTCGGTAAAGGCTTAACTGGCGGTTTCGGCGCTGTCGCTGCGTCTCTCGCCGTCTTCTCATCGGCCTTTTCCGCAGCGTCGCGTTGAGTCTCATCCGCAATATCCGAGATGCTGAGCCGGAGATTGCCGGGATTGGTGGCGAAGGCTAGCCCGGTTTCAAAATCTACAACGCCTGCTCGAATCAATTGTTCGATGTTGCCGTCGAAGTCCTGCATGCCTTCCTGATCGCCATCTTTCATCGCGTCGAGGAGCGTCTTGCCTTCCTGCTCGCCGCGCTCGAGATATTCGCGCGTGCGCAGGGTCGAAGTAAGAATTTCGATGATCGCCACACGGCCTCCCGCTTTCTGCGGCACCAGGCGTTGCGAGACAATGAAGCGAAAACTCTTCGCCAACCGCGTGCGAATCACCTGCTGGTCTCCCAGCGGAAACGCGCCCACAATGCGCTCCACCGTCTTTGACGCATCAATGGTGTGCAGCGTGGACAGGACGAGGTGTCCGGTTTCGGCTGCTTCCAGTGCAATCTCAATCGTTTCCTTGTCGCGCATCTCGCCGACCAGGATTACTTTGGGAGCCTGCCGCAGGGCCGCGCGCAGAGCGAGCGCAAACGTGGGCGTGTCGCTGTGCAACTCGCGCTGGTGAATGATCGACTTCTTGTGGCGATGCACAAATTCAACCGGGTCTTCGATGGTGAGGATGTGATACGCCTTGGTTTCGTTGATCTGATCGAGAATGGCCGCCATCGTTGAAGATTTGCCGGAGCCCGTTGGTCCGGTCACGAGCACGACGCCATTCTTGAGGTTCGCGATCTCCAGCAATTGCGGCGGAAGGTTCAGATCCGCAAATGTGGGCGCAGTCTTCGGAATGACGCGCATTACAATCGCGTGGCTGCCCCGCTGCATAAAAATGTTGACGCGAAAGCGGCAATGTCCGGGCAAACTGTAGGAAATATCGCAGGAACCCTGTTGCTGCAAGGCGGCCATAGCCTGCTGGTTGTTGCCGATAAGTTCACCGGCAATGCGATGCGTATCTTCGGCGGTAAGAGCGGTCAGGCCGGGAATTTTCACGGGCACCAGCTGGCCGCTTAGTTCGACGTGGGGTAAGCTCGCCGGGGAAAAAATAAGGTCGCTCACGCGGCTGCCGGCTTGCAACATCGCTAGCAGAAGCGCGGGCGTTGGGATGACTTGTTTAGTCGGTGCAGGAGCGATTGCAACCGCAGCCGCGGCGGCAGAACTGGCACCAGGAGTTGTGGGTAGGTTCGACAAGAGGCTTGCTCCGTTCTGCATGAAGCTTACATTTCAGCGCGAAGCGGTCTCAAGTGACGAAAGATCACGGCAGCGCGGTCGCTCTAGTGACGACCTGGCGAATAGTCCGGTACGCTCGGCGCCGCACCACGCAGGGTCGAGCGTTGGCGCTGATTTCTTAGAACTCGCGGCTAGCCCTTCTTCTTTGGCTTCATCATTTGCCATTCCTGCTCGGTCAGTTCGCGGCCCAGCGCGGTGAACTGAGCCGCTCCCTGAAGCCACTCGCCGCCATCCATGGTGATGACATCGCCGTTAATGTATCCCGACCCGTCGCTCACGAGAAACGCCGCCAGGTTGGCGAATTCTTCGAGTGTTCCGAAGCGTCCCATCGGGTTGCGCTTGAGGGCGGCAGCTTCCAGTTCGGGTCGCGGCATGAGGCGCGAGAAAGCGCCTTCCGTTCGAATCGGTCCGGGCGCGATGGCATTCATGCGAATGCCGCGATCTCCCCATTCGACCGCCAGGCTGCGCGTGAGCGCCTGCACTCCGGCTTTTGCGACCGCCGAAGGCACGACATAACCGGAGCCAGTAGTCGTGTAAGTGGTGGTGATGTTGAGCACCACGGCCTTGTGCTTGGCAGCGAGCCAGCGCCGGCCGCAGGCCAGAGTCATGTGCAACGATCCCATCAGCACAATGCCAATCACCGATTGAAATGCGCCCAGCGAAAGGTCCTCCGTGCGCGACAGAAAATTTCCGGCGGCATTATTCATGAGCACGTCGAGCGGCCCATCAGCCCAGATCGCGCCCACCGTCTCTTCGACCGCGACCGCATCGCGCACATCGCAACGCAGGGTATGAACTCGGCCTCCGGTACGCTCATGTAACTCGCGCTGAGTGACGGCCAGAACGTCTTCGCGCCGCCCGCAGATGTAGACCTCGGCGCCCAGTTCAAGAAAGCGTTGCGCGGCAGCCTTGCCGAGGCCGGTGCCTCCGCCCGTAATAAGGATGCGTTTGTTGAGAAGCAAATCGTTGCTAAACATGGAAAGGATTGTAAATGCCCCTGTTCGCCACTCGCTTTTCGCAGCTCGCTAATTGCGGTTCGTCGTTCGCGATTCCTGCTCGCCTTTGAGATGCCGGGCCAACGCCCACTTTGCGTGCTCGGCGACAATGGGATCCGCGTCTTCGGCTAGTTTTTTCAGCGTCGGCAGAAATTTCTGGTCATCGCTGTTGCCCATGGCGATAACTGCATTTCGCCGCAGTCCGGAAAGCTTGGCGCGCCGCACTGGCGATCCGCGAAAGGTCGCGCGAAATTCTTCCGGCTGCATTTCTGCCAGCCATTTGAGCTCTGGATTCACCAAGTCCGCGCGCGGCCGGAATTCATCGGCTGTGGTGACCGGCGCCTTGCGATTCCACGGACAGACGTCCTGGCAGATGTCGCAGCCGAAAACGTGACGACCCATGCCCTCGCGCAAATCCTCCGGAATCTTGCCGCGTTTCTCGATCGTGAGATATGAAATGCAAAGCCGCGCGTCGAGCTCTCCGGGCGCGACGATCGCCTGCGTCGGACAGGCGGCAATGCAGCGCGTGCAAGTGCCGCAGCGATCGGGCGCGGGGAGATCGGCCGCAAGCTTTGGCGAGATCTCTAACGACGCCAGGATCACTCCGAGGAACAGCCACGAGCCCAGCTTCTGATTAATGACGCAGGTATTTTTCCCGATCCATCCGATGCCGGCATACTTGGCGTAGACGCGCTCGATCAGCGGCCCCGTGTCGACGTACGCGCGAGTTTGCAGAGAGTCGTCGGTTGGCGGTCGTTGGTCGTCAGCTGCGCCGTCAGCCGAGTTGTTCGTCGCATCGTCTGTCGCGTCGAGAAACTCGCGGAGCCTCATTTCCACCGCTTGAATTCTCCGCATGACCGCGTCGTGATAATCCTCGTGACCCCAGGCGTAGCGTGAAATCCAGCCAGAGCCTTGGCTCTGCGCCGGATCGACTTGCGTCGAATAGGGTTGCGCGGTGTTGTAGTTGATGGCGCACACGATCACGCTGCGCGCCCAAGGCGCGGCGTTCGTCAGGTTCGCGCGCTTCAGATCGCCCGCTTCGTTGCGCGCCTCCATGTACTTCATTTCGCCGTGACGTTGATCCGCAATCCAGGAAGGAAATATTTCCAGCTCGCCAAAGTTGCGCACGGGGGCGATGCCACAAAGTTCAAATCCGGCTTCGCGCGCGAATTGCTTGATGTGAATCGAGAGCCCACCAGCCTCGCACGGATGCGATCTGCTGTTTTCAGTAGTCGCCGGATTTCGAATTTGGATTTCAGCGGTCATGGGCAAGCGCGCGCGGGAAGAAAATCCATCGTGGAACTATTCACCACTATTTGAACACGGGGAAGGATAATGCAGATTTCAGGTCTGGCTGACTGCGTGTTCGACCCGATTGCGCCCTTTCTTCTTGGCCGCATACAGAGCGGTGTCGGCCCGGTTCACTAGCGCTTCCAGTTCCTTGACTCCCAGGCACTCGGAGACGGCAATTCCCAAACTCATTGTGATCGACCTCTTCACCTTCCCGCTCGTAACGTCGGATTCCGCAATCAACTCGCGCAGCTCATTGGCTCGTTCGATCGCTCCCTCGAGATCGCACGCCGGCAGCACCAGTAGAAACTCTTCGCCGCCATAACGCCCCACGCCGTCATAAGGCCGCAGTTTGGATTGCAGGCGTCGTGCGATCTCGCGCAGCGTTTCATCGCCAAAAAGATGGCCCTCGGTATCGTTCACTTTTTTGAAATGATCGATATCGGCAAGAATTACGCTCAGCGGCCTGCGCTCCCGGCGTGAACGTTCGAGTTCCCGCTCCAGCATGCTGAAAATTTCAGCCCGGTTCAGCAGCCCGGTGAGTGAATCGCGCGTTGCCGCCTCGCGCATCGACTCGCGCGCGGCCACCAATTCCTCTTGCAGATCAAGAATGCGACTGCCCACCAGCAGACGCGCCTTCAATTCCGCCTCGTCAAACGGCTTCCGCAGGTAATCGTCGGCGCCCGCCTGAAGGGCATCGAGCATGCTCTGCTGTCCCTCTTTGCCTGTCAGCAGAATAATGTACACGTAATGGCCCGATGAGCCAGCGGCGCGGATTCTCTGACATAGCTCAATGCCTTCGATGTCGGGCAGAACCCAATCGAGCAGGACGAGTTTGGGCGCGTCCGGCTGCTCCAGAATTCGCGAGGCCTCCGCGCCTGTCTCTGCCACTACCGCTTCAAAGCCCCAGTTGCTGAAGTGGCTTCCGATCAGCTTTCTATAGACGGCGGAATCCTCGACCAGCAAAACCTGCATTTGTGTCCGACCTCCGGAAACCGCGTAACGCCAAAGAGCGTACCCGACGCCCACAAGCTAAGTAGGGAGGACAACATTTCACCAGACAACAGTCGGTTTATCATACTGCCAACTTTGCCATAGGTTATTGACGTTTCGGCTTCGGAGGACTTTTGAGTGGTGGGGCCGATGCCTGCAGTTAATCAGCATTCGGCACAATGAGTGGAGCGCGAGGCCTAGAGATCGACTTACTCAGCAGCTAGATTCCGGTTGTCTCGTAACTCAAAATGGCGAGGTTCAGTCGGTAATCATAACCAGCTTGGGCAAAACCGATCTCGGCTTGCGTTTCTTGAAGCTGCGCCTGACTAAGTTCCACGATCGATGCCAAGCCCAGGTTATAACGCGACTGAGCGAGACTCATCGCTAACTTAGCCTGTTCGAGCAGTTGCTGAGTGACCGAGAGTCGCTGATAAGCGGTGTTGGCATTCAACCAGCTCGTGCGGACGTCACGCGAAATCAGGTTTCGCAGGTCGCGCAGACGTTCGTCGGTCACCTGCGCTCGCAGGCTTGCCTCTTTGGCTCTGGCTGTAAAAAGAAAGCCATTGAAGATTGGTATCTCCATATCGACTCCAACGGCAGCGTACGAGTTGTTAAAGGCGTTCCCGCTGGGAGCCACGGCCGAATTGCCGACCGGCGTTATTCCGACAGCACCGAGGGCACGAATGTTCGGCAACAGTAGATCACGCTCCGCCGTCTGAAACCTCTTCGCCGACTCGTATTGAAATTCGAGGGAGCGTATTTCCGGCCGTGCGAGCAATGACTGTGAAATCAGCTCATCCACGTTTCCCGGCGGCGGAGCGACCGCACTTTCATCTTCGACCAACTGGAAATTCTGTTCGCTTGGGTATCCAAGCACCATCGCAAGCGTGGCCAGGGTGGCATTCTGATTATTTTGAGCGTCGAGCAGAAGTAATTGGGCCTGCGCAAGATTGACGCTGGCAAAGCTGAAGTCCAGTTCGGATTTGAGTTTATTCTTGTAGAGCGCTCCCACCTGATTCGCGACCGTGCTTCGGGCCTTCACCGTTTCCTCGGCGACCGCTAACACCGCCTGCGCTTGCAGGGCATTGAAGAATGCCTGATTCACCGCCAGCAGGATTTGCTCCTTGGTGGCAATCGCATTTTCATTTTGCGACTTGGCAGTGTAACTGGCGCTTGAGATCAGATTCGCGGTGCGGCCGAAGTCTGTAATCAGCTGCGTAACTGCGAGGCCGCCAGCTGCACGTTCGTAAATAATAGGGTTATTTAATGCTCCGGCAGTTATACGGCTGCCCGACTCGGCATCGACAGCGGTGATATCGCCAGTTATCGTTGGCCACAAGCTCGACTTTGCCTCGCGGGTAACCTGCCTAGAGGCGAGGGCGGTCAGGCGCGCCACAGAGATCTGGGGATTATTTTTGACCGCGAGGTCTTCCGCATCCCTCAGGCTCAGAGTCATGACCGGTCCATTGTTAGTCGGACCAGCAGAAGAATTAACCGGCTGCGCTGGTGCGGCCTGTGGAGAAGGCGCCATTGGTAACCGGTGACCGGTCTGCGCTTCCATGGATGTTTGCGCCAAAGAGATTTGCGCAAAGCCGAAAGCGGATAGAAGCAACATTTTAGCTAGGAATCGCGGCAGCCAAATACTCCGGTTAGGCTCTACGCTTCCGGAGTCCGACCTTACCTCTACTCTGATCGTCCTGATCTGCAATGACATATATCTCATTTTGCCGGCTCCGCTACCTCACCTTCACCTGAATCCTTCCTACGCCGCCCATATACCAGCAGATAAGCGGCCGGAACGATAAAAATCGTCAACAGCACCGATGAGGTAAGACCACCGATGATGGCGCGCGCCATGGGCGTGTACTGTTCTGCGCCCGTGCCTAGCTTCAGCGCCATAGGAATCATGCCGATGATGGTGGCAAGCGAGGTCATCAGAATCGGACGCAGCCGGACGCGGCAAGCCGTAATCACCGCTTCGGCCGCTGAGAGCCCCTGGCGCTCAAGGTTGTGCGCGAAGTCGACAATCAAGATGCTGTTTGAATCTGCGATCCCCACCAGCATCAGCACTCCCATCAGCGACATCACGTTGAACGTCGTGTGCGTGAGCGGCAGAATAATCAGCACGCCGACAAAACCCATCGGAATGGCCAGCATGATCAGAAGAGGGTCGATGAACGATTTGAACTGCGCAGTGAGAATAAGAAACAGCAGGAGGAACGAGATCAGAAATCCGAAGGCGAAGCTCTTGAATGACGCTTCCATACCTTCGACCATTCCGCGCAGATTCACGCGCACATTCCCGGGAATTGCGGTTTTGCCGAGAATGTCACGAATCGAACCGGTCACCCGCCCCAGGTCCTCGCCTGCCGGCGTAACATAGATATCGATCACGCGCTGAATCTGATAGTGATCAACCATGGTAGGAGTTTGAATCTGCTTCACGTCAACCACATTGCTTAGCACAGTAATCGGCCGTCCCTCTCCACCAGCGCAATTCCAGGCTGGCGCCGAGCCTCCTGGCTGCGGTGGACGGGATGGACCGCAGCTCAGTTCGCCGCCTCCGTGCGCATCTCGCAAAGGAATCTGGCCCAACTCAGTCAGGTTATGAACGGCCGCCTGCCCCTTTTCAAAGAACTGGACGGTCAGGTAATAGTCATTACCACTCTTGCGATCTACCCAATAGTTGGGAGCAATCATGTAGTTTGAGTTAAGAGCGGTAATGACGTTATCGACCACATCCTTTTGAGTTAGTCCTAACTCTCCGGCATGCACGCGGTCCACATCCAGCCGCAATCCCGGATAGTTCATATCCTGTGGAATATAGACCTGACCTACACCCTTCACGCGGCTGATCTGGGCCGCAAGGCCCTGCGCGACTCCGTAGATTTGGTGCAGATCGGGGCTGCTCACCTGTACATCGATCGGCGCGGCCTTTCCCGTGTTAAGAATGGCGTCTACCATGGAGCCGCTCGAGAAGAAGGTACGAATATCCGGAAACTGGCTTGCCATGCGGCTTTGAACGCGGTCCATATACTCAAAGCTGCTCACTGTGTGCGGTTCGTTCAACTGGACCTGCACGGTCGCTGTGTAAGGCCCGGCATTCGAGGTGTAGAGCGCGGAAAAGTCCGGAACGACGCCCAGGTTAGAAACAATCAGCTTCAGATCCTTAGCTTCCACCGTCTTTCGGATCAGGTCTTCGACCTTCGCGACATACTGATCGGTAACTTCTATGCGAGTACCGGTTGGAACCTTGAGGTTAATGGTGAACTGGCCAGCGTCGGTCTTCGGAAAGAACGCCAGGCCCGCAAGTGGATACATTGCAAGACTCACGATGAATACTCCACTTAGCGCTGCAACTGTGAGTCCGGGACGCTTGAGCGCACGCCTTACCCAATACTCGTAATAGTCAAGCATCTTATTGAATTTCTGGTTGAAGCGCGCATTAAAGCGGTCCATCCGCGATCGACTTAACGCGATCGTCGGTTCAACCTCGTACTCCACATCGTGCTGAGCATGCTCGGCGTTCGCGGGTGGAACGGCCTTCAGAAAACGCGAACAGAATAGAGGAATCACCGTCATCGCGACGACAAACGAGGCGAGAAGAGATAGGCAGAAGGCTAAGGCCAATGCGGAAAACAGAAACTTTGCAACTCCGTAGAGAAACACGACAGGGAAAAAGTCGACGACGTCCACCAGAGTAGCCGCTAGCACGGCGAGGCTAACCTCCGATCCGCCAACCTCTGCGGCGATCATGGGCGTCGCGCCCAATTCCAGGTGACGGTAGATGTTCTCGAGCGAGATGACCGAGTTATCGATTACGCGCGAGAACGCCAGCGCCATACCTCCGAGGATCATGGTGTTGATCGTGCCTCCCATGAGCGCGAGGATCACGAACGCGGCCAGCGCAGAGATCGGAATGGAAAGCAGCACAGCCGAGGTAGCGCGAAAGCTTCCAAGAAAAACCAAAATCATCAGGCTGGTGAGAATCAGTCCGAGAAAACCCTCGTGCAATACGGTGCGGATGGCCTCCTTCACATACACCGATTGATCGAAGACGATGCTCGTCATCATCTGCTTCGGAATGTCGTAGAGATGCCTGGTAAGTTGGCGAACCCCATCGACGACCGCGATAGTGTTGGTGTCGCCACCCTGCTTCATGATCGGAATGTAGGCCGATTTCTGGCCATCGATGCGCACGATGTTGTACTGGATCTGGTGTGCGTCTTCGGCTTTCCCGACGTCATTTACGGTGACCCAGGAATGTCCCCGAACTTTCACGGGTACCTTTGACAACTGATCCATGTTATCGACGAGGCTGTTCGAATAAACGTAGTAGTCATATGGCCCCATCTTCACGTCGCCGGCCGGAAGAATCAGATTGGAGTCGTTAATCGCACTTACCACGTCCATCGGACTAAGTTGCCGCGATAATAACTTATAAGGGTCGACATACACCATGATCTGACGATAGATGCCGCCGAACACGCCCGGGATCTCAGCCCCAGGAACGGTCGCGATCTGGTTGCGAATCTGGAACTGCGCATAATCATGGAGCTGCGTTTCGTTCAGGCCTTCGCCTTTGACTGTGACCAGCGCGACCGGCAGGCTGGAGGCGTCAAACTTGAGTACTACAGGAGGCAGCGTGCCCGGAGGTAGGCGCTTCAAATCGGCGAGCGCAAGGTTGGACAACTGAGTTACGTCGGCGTCCGCGCTCGTTCCGGGCTGAAAGTAAACTTTGATAATGCTCGCGCCCAACATCGAGCGCGATTCCATGTGATCCACACCTGACGCGAGCGTAAAGAAGCGCTCCAGTGGATCGGTGATATCGGTTTCGATATCCTCCGGCGGCATGCCAGAGTAAAAGGTCGCGACGACCACCTCCGGCAGATTGATGGGCGGAAACAGGTCGACCGGCATCCTCGCCAGGCTCGTCACGCCTATGACCACCAGCACCAGGCAGATGACGATGATGAAATACGGATTGCGAATCGAAAACCCTGGCATGCTGTTTTATCCAATCACGTTGCTTGCAAGACTCGTGGCTCACACAATCGATTTCCTATTGCGCATCAGATTCGTGATATTCCGGTAGTGTCACCACTTGCGCGTGCACTCGTTGTCCAGCCTTCAGGCCGCTCCGATCGCTGACCACGACCTGATTTCCGTCACTAAGTCCGGCTAATATCTCGACGTCGCTGTTAGTCTGCAATCCAACTTGCACGACGCGATCGTCGAGCTGACCATCGCGATTCACGACAAAAACGGTCGTCTTATCGCGCTCATGGTTCAAAGCCTGTACGGGAACCGACACGACATTATCTTGCTGGTCGAGTTCAAGCTCGGCCTCGGCGTAGAGGCCCGGCAACAAAACGCGTTGCGGATTCGGAACGTCGACTTCAGTATGCATGGTGCGGGTATCAGAACGAACATCGACGGAGAAGCGCGTCACCTTCCCCGGAAAAGTACGATTCAGAGAGGGAACATGCACACTTACGGGATCTCCCAGGCGAATGTAACGGACATAAGATTCAGGCACCGGAATCACAAGGCGGAATAAGTCATCCTGCGACAGCCTGACAAGCGGCATGGCCTGCGTGCTTGAACCAGTCCCGGCTTGCATTAGTGTTCCTAGATTGGCATATCGTTCTGTAACTATCCCCGCAAATGGCGCAGTGATCTTTGAATAGTCGAAGAGCGCTTGATCATGATTGAGTTTCGCCTTCGACGACGCCAACTGACTTTGCGCCCCTTCCAGAGCTGACTTACCGGAATCTACTTGCGACGATGACGCCAGGTCTTTGCCCTGCGCATCATCAACCTCCTGTTGCGCCACAATGCCAGGCTGGTTCTGGAAAACACTGTTCAAGCGCGTGTAGTCAAGATGCAGCGCGTTGTACTGCGCTTCATACCGCTGCAGGTCGTGCGCCGCGCGATTCATCTGGTCCGATGCATTTCTGATGTCCGCCTGATCCTCTTGCAGTTGCGCCTCTAACTCTGGGATTTCCAGGACAGCCATCACCTGCCCCTGCTTGACGCGAGTTCCATAATCGACAGTCAGTTTTTTAACGTATCCGGATTCCTTAGCATAGACGTCGATCTCCTGAAATGGCACTAACTCCGACGACAAGGTGATCTGACGGCTGAGAGTTTTCTTGGTCACATTGGCCACGCCAACCGTAACTACCTCATTATTCGCCTTGGCGCTCGTGCCGCTGGAACAGGAGGCGAGCCCCAGCGCCACCGCCGCTGCAAGTCCAGCCGCGAAGGCGCGACCTATAGGGTCGAATCGAGTGCCACGCGCTTGCTCGCCGTGAATAGGACTGGTCTTTGCCGTGTTTGCTTTCGTTTTCTTCAATTTCAATTGTTCAGACGCTCCGCTTCTCCGGCAGCCGCCGGCGATCTGCGACTGAGTCTCATACGTGGCTGTACCGGCGCCGCAATCGGCGATGAACGGAATCCGGCTCAAAGCACAACACTAATG
>JBAWAI010000051.1:0-1599 GCA_049589215.1 Terriglobales bacterium
CAGTGTTTGATCTCGGATTCTGCAAGATCGGCGTCTATATCTGTTATGACCGGCATTTTCCGGAGGGAGCGCGGGCGCTGGGACTGAACGGCGCGGAGATCGTGTTTAACCCTTCGGCGACGGTGGCGGGTTTGAGCGAATATCTCTGGAACTTGGAGCAGCCAGCGCACGCAGTGGCGAACGGATACTTTGTGGGCGCGATCAATCGCGTGGGGACGGAACCGCCATGGAATATCGGCGAGTTCTATGGGCAGAGCTATTTCTGCGATCCGAGAGGGCAGATTTTTGCGCAGGCGTCGAGAGACAAAGACGAGGTGCTGACGGCGGATCTTGATCTGGACAAGATCGCCGAGGTGCGCAAGACGTGGCAGTTCTTCCGGGATCGGCGACCGGATCAGTATGGAGATCTCGTGAAGCCGTAGCAGTCAAACGCAGGACTTATGCGCGAACAGCATCCCATCATCGCTGAACGGTTTCAGGATCTGCACCCTCCGTTTGCGCCGCAGGCAGCGGTGGTTGAGGCCAATCGATGTCTGAATTGCTTTGACGCGCCGTGCACGGCGGCGTGTCCCACGCATATCGATGTCCCGAAGTTCATCAAGAAAATCGCCAGCGGGAATCTGAACGGATCGGCGCGGACGATTCTGGATGCGAATGTGCTGGGGGCGAGTTGCTCGCGAGTGTGTCCGGTGGATGTGCTATGCGAAGGCGCGTGTGTGATGAACCATCACAACGAGCAGCCGATTGAGATCGGGCGGCTGCAGCGGTTTGCGATGGATGCGTTTCATGCGCGCGGCGGAAAGCTGACGAAGAAATTTGAGGGAAGACGTGAAGGCAAAGTCGCGTGCATCGGCGCGGGCCCGGCATCGCTGGCGTGCGCCGCAGAGCTGGCGCAGCAGAGATTTGCGGTGACGGTGTACGAGCGGCGGTCGCTGCCGGGTGGGCTGAATACTTACGGCGTGGCTGAGTATAAGCTGCCGGCGTGGTCGAGCCTGCGCGAGATTGAGCTGATCGAAGAGCTGGGCGTCAAGTTTCGGTTCGGTGCGGAAATCAACGCAGAGACGCTGACGGAGATCGAACAGGATTTTGATTTGGTTTTTATTGGCGTGGGCCTGGGAGCGGGGCATGGGCTGAAGGTTCCGGGCGACGATCACTCCGGTGTGGTGGATGCGCTGGATTTTATCGCCGCGTACAAGACGGCGAAGATCACGAGCGTTGCGGGAAAGATTGCGGTGATCGGGGCGGGCAACACGGCAATCGATGCGGCGAATGCTGCGCGGCGGCTGGGCGCCGAGGATGTGTCGATCGTGTATCGGCGCAAGCGAGAGAGCATGTCGGCGTTCGATTTTGAATACGAGCATGCGAAGCAAGAAGGGGTGCGGTTCCTGTGGCAGACCGTGCCGGTGCGGCTGAGCGCCGATGGCGGGATGCTTGAATTTCTGGAATGCGCACGCGTGGACGATGCGCTGAAGCCGATTGCGGGGTCGGAGTTTTCACTGGCGTGCGATCTAATCATCACCGCGATCGGGCAGTCTCCTTTGCTGGAACTGCTGGAGAGCGTGAAGGGCGTTTCGCTGGATGCTGGGCGCGTGGTGGTTG
>JBAWAI010000052.1:0-9903 GCA_049589215.1 Terriglobales bacterium
GCGTAAACCGCGCCCTCTTTTTTTGCCCTCAGGTCCTACGCCGAGGCAGGCAGAGTGCTTCCATGTTGCAATTCAATCGATCGACCCCATCGGCTCGCCTGGGCGACACAGATGATGTGGAAGATCAGAAACAGCGGGACGGCAAAGGTTGGAATGATGCTGAGCGGCAATACGGCCATGGCATCCGTTCCGATCCCGCCGGGCCGCAGCACGGCCGCGGTCGTGCCCGAAGCGACGGCCGTGACTAGATCAGTCATGCCCAAAACTTGCCAGAAGATGAAGAGTCCGCGCCGCTCTGGACGCGCCAGCGCCCACGCGGCCAGAGGAGCGGTTGCTCCAATGAAGATGTCTCCCCAGCCCGCGGGCAGCGCGAACATCCCCGGCAAAATGTGGTAGGTGTACAGGGTCACAAAAGTGAGACCTGCAATTCTCCAGCTCTGCAGGAAGGTTAATGTGCTGGCGTCCAGAGAGAGCACGAATTCGCGAAACCCGCGCGAGGCCGCGAACCATCCGAGGAACAGCACGATGGGGAGCGACGCCGCCAGCCCGACTGGAATTGGCGGGCGGCCGGGAGCGGTTGTGAACACGTGCATCACCGACGCCGTTAATGAAAAAGCGAACCACAGGGCGGCGATTGTTCCCAGCAGCGCCTTGTAACTTGTTTCGGTTTTGTAACTCGATTCTTTCATGACCAGCCTCCTTTATTCTGCAACTGCAACTGCGGTGACGACGTCATCGGTCGATTGCTGGAGAGCGTCCCATCGGGTTTGTCCAAGCTTCCGCCGGAGCGTTTCTTGTACTCGTTCCCAACGCGGAAGCGCCTGTTTCAGTTTTTTCTGGCCGGCGGGCGCTAAGCGAAATTGCCATTCCCGCCGGTCGTCGCCATGTTGCCTCGCCAGCCATCCTGACCGCGTCATGACTCCGAGTGTGCGCGTGAGCGTCGTGCTGTCCATGGCCAGCATATGTGCGATTTCACCCTGGTTTGCTTCGCCGACTATAGACAACATTTGCAGCACGGTGAACTGCGAGGCCCGAAGCCCGAGGGGGCGCAACGCCTCTTCGTATTGCTGCGTGAGCAGACGTGAGGCGCGGCGGAGGCTGGCACAAGCGCAAGGCAGAGCGGGGAGCGTGGAGCGGTTCATGGGAAGTTAGATGTATATACATATATCTGGATGCAGGAAATTACGGAGATGGATTTTCAGGATTTCGACTGGTTATCTTGCTGAATTATCGGCGTCGGCGTTGGGCGCGCGGCCGAGTGTCGGGCGGGTAACGAAAGAAAGCGAGCTCAAGAACGTCTGGACCTGGAGGCACGCAGACCTGACTTACTCGGTTCGCGCTCCCGGCTTCCACTTATTTAAGAACGCCACAAAATCATCCTGCGACATGGCGCGGGCATTTTCGAATTCGCCATTCTTCTGGCTGTAGACGAGCTTGCCATTCGAATCAAGCACTGCGAGCCCCGGAATACCGCGCTTCATCGGCACTTCGTATTTGTCCATCAAATCCTGATTCTTCTTGCCCCTTCCGATATCGACGTGCACAACTTGATAGTTGGCCGCGATGATCGACGCGAGTTCCGGGCGATGAAAAGCTTCGTCGAGCACGTGGCAGTCGAAGCACCAGTTCGCGCCGAAGACGACGATCACGCGCTTGTGCTCAGCCCGGGCCTCTTCAAGAGCTTCTTTGATCTCGGCGTGCGCATTGGCCGTCTCGTCATAGATCTGCTTCTGCTGCGCGGCCGCATGGCCGGAAAAGATTGCGCTCGCCGCAACGACCGCTAGCATCAAGCTCGCAGCCAATAATGATCGATAAAGACTGGTGCCCTGGTTCATAGACCCGATTCTCCTGATTGGAATCAAGTCTACCGCTTACACATAGCTCCGGAGCAACTGACGCGCGCAATTTTTATTTTAGAGTTTGCAACAAAACAACGGCCGCGTGTGGGGGAGCGGCGCAAAGATCAATGCGCGGATCAACGTGTGAATAGTCAGTGTGCGGATGAACGCTCAGCCGACATCAGCTTCACTCTGCTCTGCGCGAGTGCACCAGCTTCAGCTTGTCGCCTTGAAGAATGCGCTGGATCTGATGTTTGGCGTGGACCGTCCACGGGCCGGTAGTGTCGAGCCTCACATAGGCGCGCCAGTGTTGCAGCGCCTTGCGCGGTTCGCGCACTTTTTCATAAGCGAGCGCAATGTTGTAGTGCGCATCCGCATAAGTTGGAGCCAGCTGAATCGCAGACTTATAGGTGTTGATGGCCTCTTCGATGCGCCCTGTTTCATCGAGCACGTTGCCGAGATCGAAGTAGGCGAGCGCGTAGCGCGGATCAATCTGGATGGCCGAGCGGTAGTGCTTTTCGGCCAGCCCATACTCGTGCCGGTTGTAGTAGAGCGTGCCCAGGTTGATGTGCGCAGCGGCGTGTTGAGGATCCATGTCGAGAACCTTGAGGTAGACGGCAATCGCCTCGCCCTGCGTGGAGGGATCCTCTTCGAGGACGATTCCGCGCGCGAACAGGTCGACGACGTCGGTAACAACCAGTTCCGGCCCGTTGCGCCGGGAGCTGGTCACAATTTTCGTTTCTTCGGATGCGAAGTCGAACATGAATTGGCCGGCGATTGGCTCCAGCAGCCGTCCTTCGTGCCGGAACGCCACCCGGTGCCCGCTCAAATAAGCGCCCGCTTCGATGAGCGGATTCTGCATCCCGGAGGCCTGCTTCAACATGGCTTCGAGCGAACGCCGAATGACCGCCGGCCGAACGCGCATCGCGCAGAGGTCGCGCACTTTCTTGACCTGCAGCAGATCGAAAAAGGAATACTCTTCGCTCGCCTTGACGAGGCCAGCCTTCTCCCAGTTCTGCAACTGGCGCGGCGCCAGCCGCAGAATGCGCAGCAGATCGATACGGCTATAACGATACATGGGAGTGGGAATGATCAACTTAAATTATCTGTAAGTTACGCGGGAATCGCAAGTGGCAACGCGGTGGAGCGCTGTGGAGAACCCGGCGGAAATAGCACCGAAGTGGTACCGGGTGAAGCCGGCGCGGGCACGCAGCGGAGTTCCGCTTAGCGCGGCGCGCGCGCGGTTGACTCGCGCACGATGAGCTCCGGTTCGACGACGATTTCGCGCGGATAGGAATCGTCTTCGGGCCGGGCAATGCGCCGCAGCAGAGTCTCAGCGGCAATCGTTCCCATTCTCTTTAATGGCTGGCGAATCGTTGTCAGCCGCGGGTTCTGGAAGGCGGCGCTCTGAATGTCGTCAAAGCCCACCACCGACACATCACGCGGCACGTCGAGTTTGGCATCGCGCAGGGCGCCGATCGCACCGATCGCGGAGATATCGTTAAACGCGAAAAGAGCTGTGAATTCATGTTTTTGCTCCAGCAGGCGTTTAGTGACGCGATAGCCGAGCTGCGGCGTCGCCAGCTCGCCCTCGAGCTGGACGGTGAGCTTGGGATAAAGCTTCAGTTTGAGCTTCGCAGCGGCCTCGGTAATCGACTTCCAGCGAACCTCGGTGTCTGAGCTGAACTCCTGCCCTTTGATGAACGCGATCCGCTCATGCCCGAGTTGCTGAAGGTGCCGCAGGGCAAGTTCGGCGGCGCGCTTATGGTCGAGAAGAATGTTGCTGACCCCGCTTGCCGGGTTGTGTCCGGAAACCGTAAGCACGGGCACGGGTAGGTCGTGATGCCAGGGCGTATCGACGGCGATCAAGCCATCGACGAACCGGCCCATCAGCATCTTGGGATATTCCTCAATCAGATCGGAACGGTGATGGTGGCTGGCGACGAGATAAAAATAACCTTCCTTCAACAGATACTGCTCGATGCCGCTCATCACGAGCGCGGCGTAGCCTTCGCTGACCTCGGGAACCAGGACCCCCACGGTGAAGCTGCGCTGTGTCCGCGCCCAGCGCGCGGCAAAGCTTGGGCGGTAATTCAAGTCGCGGGCCGCGGCGAAGATGCGCTCCTGCGTCGTGCGCGGAATGGAATCGGCCACCGTTGCGCGGTTCAGGACCAGCGAAACCGTAGCTGGAGACAAGCCCAGGTGATCGGCCAGCATTCTGAGGGTCACTTGTTTGGGGCGTCCATCGGTTCGAGCAGGAGTTCGGCCGGATTTCGGGCGCGCGGGCACGCGTGCAGTCTTGCATAGGGGAGATCGCCGAGCAAGAGTCTTAATGGACCAAGCCCGTGCTTTTCTCCCCCGCAACCGCGCGCTTACTTGACACTGTGCTGCCGGGGTGTTACAAGCCTAAGGGCTACTAAATCAGTTTATTACTGTTTTAGTGGGTTTCTCCGGTTTTTCGTAGATCGTTCGGCCTGGCAGTGTTGGTTCGCGTTGATAACTTGGCAATTCCTTTTCGGAGGCTGATATGCGGCGTTTCGGTTTCGTGCTCCATCTCGCGCTCGCGTTCGTTGTTTTCTTCTTGCTGTCCCCTTCGCTGCTCCATGCTCAATATCGCACCTCGATCCAGGGCGTGGTGACCGATTCAAGCGGCGCGGTAGTCGCGGGCGCGACCCTCACCCTTACCGACCCCGCAACCAACGAAAAGCAGGTCCGGACCAGCAATGGCGATGGCGTATTCAACTTCAACGCGCTGGCCAACACGACTTTCAAATTGGAAGTGGAGAAGCAGGGCTTTACCAAGAAAGTTCTCGACAACGTGGACCTGATCCGCGAACAGCCCAATGCGCTCAACGTGGTATTGGAAGTTGGTTCCGCGTCGCAGACGGTTACTGTGAATGCCTCCGATGCGCCCGCGATCGATACCGAAACAGCCTCCATTAATGGAGTGGTGACGAGCAACGAGATTAACCACATGCCCTCTTTTGGGCGAGACGTAACGAAACTTGCGCAACTGGCCCCCGGTATGTTCTCCGACGGGTCGCAAGTCGCCAACGGCCAATACAATATGCCGGGCACGCAAAGCGGACCGGCGCCGTCGGGTGGCTCGGTTGGAATCTTCGCAACAGAAAACCTTGTGCAGGGTTTTTCCAATGGAAATCAGGCTCAGAACACCGGCATCTCGATTGACGGTATCAGCACAACCAGCGCCGTCTGGGGTGGCGCAACGGTCATCACCCCATCGGAAGATTCCGTCAGTGACGTGAAGATTGTCACCAACAGCTATGACGCCGAGGATGGCCGGTTCACCGGCGCCCAGGTGAAGATCACGTCCTCCGCTGGCAGTAATCAATATCACGGCAGCCTTTTCCTTACCGGTCACCAACCCAACTTGAACGCTTTTCAGAGATATGACGGCTATGGCAACACTCCGGTAAGAGATAACAGCAAGTTCACCCAGTTTGGTGGAAGTGTGGGCGGGCCCATCTGGAAGAACAAAATCTTTGCGTTCTTTTCCTACGAGACGGTGCGGCAGCCGAATTCCAGCGTTCTTGGAAATGGCTGGTACGATACTCCAGCTTTCGACGCTCTCGCTCCCGCCGGCAGCATCGCTGCCACCTATCTTAGTTTCCCAGGAAATGGTGTTGTCAACCTTGGAATCAATTCAAACGGCGACTGCGGAGCGGCAGGTTTAACCGAAGGGGTTAACTGTGCAACTATCCCAGGCCAGGGGATCAACCTTGGTACACCATTGACGACGGGATTGGGTTCACAGGATCTCGGCTGGACGAGTGTCACCAATCCAGGCTGCGGCGGAGCCGGCACCGGCTGCGGAACGATCGGCAGCCCGTTGGGCACGGTGGCTGATATTGCCAACTACATCACCTTGAATCCGACCACTAAGACGGCCGCTCAGTACAATGGCCGCCTCGATGCCGATGTTACTGGCAAAGACCGCATTGGCTTTGCCATCTACTGGGTTCCGCAGTCGACTACCTTCGACAATGGCGATCGGGCTTATGACATTTTCCATCATAACCAGGTGAATGACGCATTCTCCGTCATCTGGAACCATACCTTCTCGCCGTCTTTGCTCAACGAACTTCGCGCTAATGCCGCTGGATGGCGGTGGAATGAAGTCGCGTCCAACCCGCAGTCGCCGGTCGGGCTACCGTCAGACTACATTGGTACGATCGGCAGCATTTCAGTAGGACAATTCGGGCCTGCTGTTGGCAGCATCCTGAATCAGTGGACCTACAGCTACAAGGATGTGGCCACCAAGATCTGGGGACGCCATTCCCTAAAGTTTGGCGGTGAGGCTACTCGGCTCTTTTACTTGCAAGACTGTGCCGGTTGCGGCGTTCCGAGCTACAACTTCTTTAACATGTGGGACTTTCTGAACGATGCTCCGTTCAACGAATCGGGTAGCTTCAATCCCACAAATGGAGATCCATTCACGATTCGCCAGGATGACCGCGAAAATATCTTAGGTTTCTTTGGTCAGGACGACATCAAAGTTCGCTCGAACCTTACCGTCAATGTTGGCTTGCGGTGGTCCTACTTTGGTCCGCTGTCCTCCAAGCAGAACAATATGTTCCGCGCTGTCCCCGGCTCAGGTTCAAGCTACCTCACCGGTCTCGATGTTCAAAAGAGCAATTCCTGGAACGCGCAAAAGAACAACTTGGGCCCTGAAGTGGGTTTTGCCTGGAGTCCGAATCGGTTCAACAACCGGCTTGTGTTCCGCGGGGGCTACGGGCTGAATTACAACCAGGAAGAGATCGCCATCTCTTCCAACATCGTGAACAATCCCGGATTGGCGGTAAGCCCGGGCTGGGACACGAATTCGCCCTACACCATCAATCCCGACATTATCTATGCCGTTTCGAACAGTCCGCACAACCTCTACGGATACCCAGCAAATAACAATACAATTTCCACATACGGTCCCAATGGACTACCGACAACCGGCGGTGCTGTTAATGTCCAGATCTTCCCCAATAACCTTCCGACCGCGCGAGTTCACCACTACTCGGCCGACATGCAGTACGACCTTGGCCACCAGTACGTGATGAGTTTGGGTTATCAGGGAAGCTTGTCGCGTGACCTCTTCTTCCATCAGAACCCGCTCGCCCTCCCGGCTACTCAGGGCGATCCCTTCAACGCGCAGATCGGCGGCGGCGACTACTGGAACACGAACGGTCGCGGCAACTATAACGCTATGCTGGCGGAATTAAAGCACCAGTTCGCGCACCAATTCATGGCCGATGCGCAATACACTTTTGCCCGCAGCATGGACACCAGTTCGGCTCCATACTCAGAACAACCATATCCCTACGATTTGGCGCTCAACTATGGCCGCTCAGACTACAACATCACCGATGCGTTCAAGGTGTTTGGGATGTGGCAACCAGTGTTTTTCCACGGCAGCAACGGCTGGGCTGAGAAGATCGCGGGCGGCTGGTCACTGAGTGGCATTGTCAACTGGCACTCTGGATTCCCTTATAGTCCGTTCCTAAGTGTGAACAATGGAAGCCTCTATTGCGGACAGTGCGGCTATTCAACGTTGTTACCCGCTGCCTATCTTGGCGGCGCGGGCAGCAGCACCAGCCTCGACTCGTTCAAGGGACCAGTAAGTGCCAACTATCCAAATGGCGCCTCAACCTATTATGCGACGCCGACCTACACCGTTTATACCGGGTCCGCATCCGGTACGGCACTCCCGCAGCCCCGGGGCGTTGGTCGTAACTCACTCACGATGCCGGGATACAAGTCCGTCGACTTTACTATAGCCAAGGGTTTCGGCCTCCCGAACATGCCAGTGCTCGGCGAGAACGCGAAGATCGAACTCCGGATGGACGCCTTTAACTTATTTAACAACATGAATTTCAATGAGAACGACATTAACAACAACATCGGTACATCGAACTTCGGCACGATCCGAGACTCTTTGTCCGGCCGTGTTCTCTCGCTTGATGTCCGCTTCAGCTTCTAGTCCAGGCGTTTGCCGGGCGGTGATCGAACCAGTTCATCGCCCGGTTCTCCTCCCTTAAGGAACCTTCAATGTCCCGTCTTTACCGATTTGTTGTTCTGGCCATCTTTGCACTTTCGATGGCGGGAACGCGAGTCTCTGTCCGCGCCGAGAATGTCTCGCAAAATCCGGTTGTCATTGTTATCGATGACTCTGCCCCTGCTCATCCGCTCCCGCATTTCTGGGAGCAGATGTTTGGTTCTGGCCGCGCGATTCTGAGTTTGCGCGAGAGTTATCGCAATGATTTGCGCAGTGTGAAACAGGCTACCGATTTTCGCTATGTCCGGTTCCATGCCATCTTTCAAGATGAAGTCGGACTCTATGACGAAGACGAGCAGGGCAATCCGGTTTATAACTTCTCCTACGTAGATCAGATTTACGATGGCTTGCTTGCGAATGGCGTCAAGCCATTTGTCGAGTTGAGCTTCATGCCTAAGAAGCTGGCTGCCGATACGAACGCTCTTCATGCCTTCTGGTACAAGCAGAACATCTCTCCGCCCAAGGACTATGCCAAATGGGATGACATGATCCGCCAGTTCACACGTCATCTGGTTGATCATTACGGAGCCGCTGAAGTAGCGCAATGGTATTTCGAGGTCTGGAATGAGCCTAACCTGGATTTCTGGGGGGGCGATCCGAAGCAGGCGACTTATTTCGAGCTGTATGACCACACCGCACGCGCGATTAAGTCGATTGACCCGCACTTACGGGTTGGGGGTCCGGCAACCGCGCAAGCGGCATGGGCCGATGTCTTTATCCGGCATTGCATCGAAAACAAGGTTCCGGTTGATTTCGTCTCGACACACGTCTACGGCAATGACAAAGCAGAAGACGTCTTCGGCACGACTGAGAACATTCCACGCGATCAAATGGTATGCCGCGCGGTCAAGAAGGTTCACGATCAAATCAAGTCTTCACCCAAGCCGGACTTGCCGCTGATCTGGAGCGAATTCAACGCGAGTTACATGAACGAGACCGCAGTGACTGACTCGACTTACATGGGTCCGTGGCTCGCTGACACAATCCGCCAGTGCGACGGCTTGGTCGATATGATGTCTTATTGGACATTCTCCGACGTCTTTGAAGAGCAGGGAGTTATAAAACAGCCCTTCTATGGCGGCTTTGGACTAATGGCCGAGGACAGTATTCCGAAGCCAGCCTTTGCGGTTTTCGCGCTGCTCCACAAGCTTGGCGAGGAGCGCATTGCGGTTGATTCCGATCTGGTTCTGGCGACTCGCCGCAAGGACGGCACCCGCGTGGTTGCTGTCTGGAATTACTCTGCGCCTACTGAGCCGGGTGCTCGAGAAACTGCATCCCCAAAGACCGTCACCCTGAAGTTCAAGGGCCATTCGGCCACGCACGCACTGGTCTTCCGAGTCGATAGCGATCACGGCGACATGCGCTCCACCTATGAGAAAATGGGATCGCCCCGCTATCCCACCGAGGCGCAGATTGATACCTTGCGGAGTGCTGCTCGCCTTCCCGCCCCCGAGAGCCGCGACCTGCATAACGGAGAGCTAACGCTCAGCCTGCCATCCCACGGCCTGGCGGTCATTGAAGTAAAGTAGGCGACTGAGTATGCGAGAGACCAAGAAGCGAAGTTAGAGAGAGTTATCGAGATGGACGCCTGGCCCGTCCCTAAAACCAAACTCACCCGGCGCTCCGCACTGTCGCTGTTTGGCAAGAGTTTGCTAGCCTGTCCGCTTCTGAACGTTGCCCTGTTGGAAGTCTCCTGCTCGGGTTCGAAGAACGCGGGCGAAACGCAGCCGCCTCTCACAGACGATCAATTCCTCGACCAGATGGAACAGGCGGCGTTCCAGTTCTATTGGGAGCGGGCGGGCGCGAATACGGGGCAGGTGATGGATCGCGCCTACGCTTCGGGCGCAGCCGATTCGCGCACTGTATCGAGTATTTCAGCGACCGGGTTCGGCCTTGCCGCGCTTTGCATCGGCGCGCAGCGCGGATATATGCCGGCGTCCCAGATACAGGCGCGTGTCCTGACGACTCTTAACTTCATCTGGACCCAACTGGCACAGC
>JBAWAI010000053.1:0-2707 GCA_049589215.1 Terriglobales bacterium
GTAGTAGGCTTCGGGCGAGCCCAGTCCATAGATGGCGCTAACTGAGGCGACGATCAGGCAGTCGCGGCGTTCGAAGAGCGACCGTGTCGCCGAGAGCCGCAGCTTGTCGAGCTCGTCATTGATGGTCGATTCTTTTTCGATGTACAGGTCGGCCGCGGGCACGTACGCCTCTGGCTGGTAGAAGTCATAATAGGAGACGAAGTACTCGACCGCATTCTGCGGAAAGAAGTTTTTGAACTCGTGGTAGAGCTGGGCGGCGAGGGTTTTATTGTGCGCCATGACGATGGCCGGGCGATTCGCCGCCTCGATCACCTTAGCCATGGTGTAGGTTTTGCCCGAGCCGGTGACGCCGAGCAGAACCTGATGCTGCTCGCGGTCGAAGATGCCGCGGGTGAGAGCGTCGATCGCCGAGCGCTGGTCTCCCTGGGGCTTGTAGTTGCTGATGAGACGGAAGTCCACTGTACTTTTATTATAGGGGACGATTGCCGAACCGCCGGCACTGCCCGCGGATGGGAAGTCAGGTGCGGGTTTTCACCAACGCACTAGTGTGTAATTTCGCCCGTGACCATGTAGCTTCAGGATGTTTGTACTAGGTGTTTTACCCTAGGATCGCTCAAAATAGGGCCTCCAGCCTCGGGTGCAGCCTGTAGATTGCGCAAAAAAGTTGTTCATTTTTAAGCGTTTTCCCGCAAAAAACCATAGTCGGCTGTGAGATTTCACATTTAGTTAATGATGGCGCGAATAATTGGCCGCGTGAGTGCTCAAGGTAGGGCAACGAATCCGAAATCCTGATGTGCCCGTGTCCTGTTCGGTTGGATGCCCGACGTTCCAGTATGCGGCGCGCGTCTGGAGGTGCAACCGATGGATGAAAAGATCGACCAGATGGGACCCCGGGAGCGGCAGATTGTGGACTTGCTGTTGCAGGGATGCGACAACTCGGAGATTGCGCGCGACCTCAACATGGCCGAGCGCACCGTGAAAGCGTATTTCAACCGCCTGTTCGTGCGGTTCGGAATCAAGGGTGGTATCAAGCGCGTTAAACTCGCGACTTTACTTTATAGGAGACAGCTATGGCAGGAGAAACGGGGATCCTCCGCGGACCCAACGAACGCGAACACATCATCATTCAACGCGTAGCCGAGGGCTGCAAAAATAGCGAGATTGCGAATTCGCTAGGGACGACCGAGCACGTCGTGAAGAACGACCTGCGCCTGATCTATGACAAGCTGGGTCTGTGGAACCGCGTGGAGCTGGCCCTCTGGTATGAGGCGCGGCGCTTCGAGCAGGCCTATAGCAACTGACATTTTTCACCAAATGCTTTAGGGACGCCGGCGAGCGTTCCTCCTGGTTCCCGCCGGCGCAGCCCTCCCGATCGCAGCATCCCCATCACACCATCTCGGTTCCCCATAAATGATGCAGATGTAGAACTCCGCGCAGCCTGCGCTCTTCGTCGACCACCATCAGCGATGTGATCTTCAGCTCTTCCATGCGGGCCAGCGCGGTCGCGGCGAATTCCTGCGGACCTATAATCTTGGGCGAGCGCGTCATGCACTCTTGAGCCGTGAGGTCGAGTGTATTTTTGCCGCGCTCCTGGAGCAGGCGGCGCAGATCGCCGTCACTGATCACGCCCAGCAACTGATCTCCATCGACCACCGCGGTCACGCCCAGTTGCTTGCGTGACATCTCGTAAATCACGTCGGGCATTTTCGTCTGCGGCCCGACGCGCGGCACCGCGTCCCCGGAGCGCATCAGCGATTCGACGCGTGCCAACCGCTTGCCGAGCTTGCCTCCGGGATGCAGGTTCGCGAAGTCCTCTTCCTTGAAGCCGCGCTTTTCAGACAGCGCAACCGCCAGCGCGTCGCCGAGCGCCAGCATCGTGGTGGTCGAAGCCGTCGGGGCGAGGCCCAGCGAGCACGCCTCTTTTGAGATCGAACAGTCCAGCGCAACTTCGGAAGCAGTTGCCAACGTAGAAGCTCGTGCAGCGCGGACACTCTTGTCCGCGTCCGCCATTGCGATCTCCTCGCAGGTCATCGTGATCAGTGGCACCTGTAGCCGCTTGATCGTTGCCAGCAGCTGCAAGATTTCCTCCGTCTCGCCGCTCGCCGAAAGCACCAGAGCAACATCCCCGCGGACAATCATCCCCAGATCGCCATGCAGCGCCTCGACGGGATGCAGGTAGAGCGCAGGCGACCCAGTTGAATTGAGGGTGGCCGCAATCTTGCGCGCGATCAGCCCGCTCTTGCCCATGCCGGAGACGACGACGCGTCCCTGGCACTCGAACAACAAATTCACGGCGCGCTCGAAATCGGCGGCCATCGGTCCGGCCAGACGGTCGGCGAGCGCGCGCAGGGCTTCGGCCTCAATGCGGACGACGTTTTCACCAATGTGCGTCATGAAGCAGGAATGTTAGCAGAAGGGAGCAAGCATCGAAAATTACAGCGCATCGTTCACACGAACGGCAACATGAACGATCACAGCGACAAAAAACGCGCTACGGGCCCGGCAGAAAACGGGGATTGTCCAAAGGCCCATCAGAGCTGACGGCGGCAAGCCGCGCCGCAGCGCGATTATCGGTGGCGTCATTCTTCTTCGTCTTTTTCTTCTTCTTCCCGATGGTTAACGAACATCTGCACGAAAACTCCCGAAATCAGCGCACAGATTAATCCGATCCAGAGCCACAACATATTCCTGCTTTGGAATCCAAGCC
>JBAWAI010000054.1:0-5079 GCA_049589215.1 Terriglobales bacterium
CTGAAAGGTAGAGACGCGGCCTGCCGCGTCTTCAGCCAGCAGGGTCCAATGCCATGGCTGTTAGGATGGACCGTGTAATGATGCAACGATCAGCGTCTTTATGGCGAGATCGTGCAAAGACTCATGCCCATGAAGAATCCGCCCCATCCCGGAGATTTCGTTCGCACCGAGATCATTGAGCCGGCCGGGCTCTCTGTAACCGCGGCGGCAACCGTCCTGCGCGTTTCCCGGCCTGCGCTCTCCAGCCGCTCAACGGCAAAGCGGATCTTTCCGGCGATATGGCGCTCCGGATCGAAAAAGCTTTCGGCGTCAAGATGGATACGCTTATGCGTATGCAGTCGTCCTACGACATCGCGGAGACTCGCAAGCGGGAGAAGCAGATTCGCGTCAAGCCCTTTCAGCAAACTGTGGAAATCTGAGCCGCACATTCTTCTTTACAACCATTCTTCCCCTCCCACGCTTCTCACTTAAGCGACCGAGCGCTGTCCGCCCGCTTGACAGCGTATCTCTTGGATGTAAAAGTATTTAATTGCTTTAATCCCAGTTTATTTGGTGACGGGTACCGATCCGCTTCCGTAGGGCGTCGAGCCATAGCGGCGTTGTGTGCCTCTCTTATCTTCACCCCACGATTGGGAAATCGGAGGAGTTCGGTGAATCGGAATTACCATGCGTCGGTAGGAGGATCGGTGGGACAGTCGAAACAAGAAAACTGCGGTACCGGCACGAGCTCTTGGGCGATGAAAGCGGCCTTGCTGGCCGTCGTGGTGTTCACGGTTGCCGGAATGGCGATCCATCTTACAGGCTCTCGTCCAGCCACAGCTTCGGTCGCGCCTTCAACACGCGACGCCTCCGCCCAAGCTGCCTCCACGTCGCCTGGCTCAACTTTGGCCTCCAGCCGACATTTCCCGTCCCAGTCGGTTCCCGCCAGTTCCATTTCCATCCCGCTCTTCTTTGAACCAAACGTCGGCCAGACCGACAGTCGCGTCAAGTTCCTGGCCCGCGGAGCCGGCTACGGCCTCTTCCTCACCTCAAACGATGCCGTGCTCTCGCTCCAGCACCCGACCCTCAAAGGGCAGCCTGTTAAGTCGAATGTCATCCGCATGCACCTTGATGGTGCCAGCTCTGCCGCCCGCGTCCAGGGAGCCGAGCCCCTACCCGGCAAGAGCAATTACTTCATCGGAAATAATCCTGCAAAGTGGCATCGCGGCGTGTCGCAATTTGGCCGCGTGGAATATCAGCGCGTCTATCCCGGCGTCGACCTCGTTTACTACGGCAACCAGCAGCAACTCGAATATGATTTCCGCGTCGCCCCCGGCGCCGATCCCAGTCAGATCGCGCTCAGCTTTCAGGGAGCCTCCGCGCGCCTCGAAGCCGGCGACCTGGTTCTTTCGACCTCCGACGGAGATGTCCGCTTCCACGCGCCCCGCATTTATCAGCCCGCCAGCCAGCAGGATCAGTCCAAGACATCTTCTTCTGACGCAACTAGCTCTTCTGTTACGGGCGGCTTCCGCCAGCTGGCCGGCAACAAAATCGGTTTCACGGTTGGCCCCTATGATCGGTCGCGTGAACTCGTTATCGATCCGGTTCTGAGCTACTCAACTTTCATCGGCGGCTCCGGCATGGAGTCTCTCGCCAGTATCGCCGTCGACTTCGCGTCCAATATTTATGTGGCCGGCTCAACCACTTCGCCCAATTTCCCGATCTCGGCCGGGGCCATCCAAACGACCCTCAACGGCACGCAGAATATTTTCGTCGCCGCACTCAGCCCGTTAGCCGGATCCGGCGCCGCCCAACTGCTCTTCGCCACCTACCTCGGCGGCTCTGGCATCGACCAGCTCGGCGGAGTCAGCGTCGATCCCGGCAACGCCAGCTTTCCCAACATCAACATCTACGTCGCCGGCACCACCACCTCGCCGAATTTTCCCACCACGTCCGCCAATGCGTTCCAGTACATGGCCACCTTTACTGGTACTCAGACGCACGGATTCCTCAGCACCATCAATGCGTCGGCCGCCTCAGGCAGCGACGTTTTCACGCTCAGCTACTCCACTTATCTTGCGGGCAATGCGAATGACATCGTCACCGGCGTCGCGGTTGACACCTTCTTCGACGCGTATGTCACCGGCACCACTACCTCGACGGACATCCTCACCGGCTTTCCCTCAACCCCCAACGCCTATCAGATCTGCCCCTGGCAGCCGGCGGCGTCGGGAGGCACGCCCTGCCCAATCACCTCCGGTCCCACCCAGTTCTTCGCCAGTGAAATCAATACCACCGGCAGCGGCCCGCAGAGCATGCTCTACTCAACCTACTTCGGTGGCGGCTATTCCTCGGACCCAGCTAACGCGGCCATAGGCGGCGGCATCGCCGTCGATGTCATCACCAACAATCCCCACAGCAACGTCAACATGTATTTCACCGGCACCACCAACATGTGGGGCAAGGGCGTAACCATACCGAACGGCGACTATTCATTTCCGCTCGTCAACGCGTGGCAGAGTTGTTTGAATCAATCGGGCGCGGTCGGCTCCACCACCCAAAGCTGCAATGCACCCGGCAACAATACCGACGCCTTCGTTGCCAAACTCAATCCCAACCAGGTCAGCGCCGTTCCCACTTTCTCCACCTACCTCGGCGGCGAATACAATGACAACGGCATCGGCGTCGCGGTCGATAACATCGGCAACACCTACGTCACGGGCTCGACGAACTCCCCCGACTGGAATTGCACCGCCACCAACGCTTGCACCCTGGAGAACACATTCACTGGCTCCGGCTCCGGAGCTGCCGCAAATACCAACGCTTTCATCGCCAAAGTCACCAACGAAGACGCCGGCATATTCCCGCTCATTTTCTTCGACTACATCGGAGGCAGCGGCCCCGATATCGGCAACTCCATCGCCATCGATAGCGTGCAGGCTGCCCACGTCACGGGCTCGACCTTCTCGCCCAATCTCCCCTTTCTTGATCCACTCGATTCCGGTACCTATAACGGCGGCGTCTACGGCACCAATGGCGACGCCTTCGTTGCCCTCGTCTCTACGACGCTCTACACCGGCGACACCGGCAACTACCTTACTTATCTCGGCGGCAACGGGCTCGACGACGGCACCGGAATCGCGCTTGACACGAACGGCAACGCCTACGTCGCCGGCTCGACTCAGTCTTCGAACTTCCCTCTTGCCAATCCTTTTCAGTCAACGCTGAATGGCGCGCAGAACGCCTTCGTCACCGAACTTGGGGGCAACAGCAAGCTGGTGCTGTCGCAAGCTTCCGGCAGCCCGTCGCCCAGTCCTCTTCCCGCCGGAACCCAGGGAACTTTTTCTTTCGACATCACCAACACGGGCCCTGACCCGGCCACCAACGTGACGTTCTCGGTCAATGTTCCTACGTCGGGCCTGCAAAATCAGCCCAGCGCTGAAGTCGTCAGCAGCGGCGCTGGAAGCTGCACTACCGGTCTGAACGGCAACATTCTCTGCAACGTCGGCTCGTTGGCCGCTGGCGCCGTCGGCGAAGTCGCTGTCTTCGTCACGCCCTCCTTGCCCCAGGTTTCGCAAACCATCGGCGTGTCCGGCCAGGCTTCCGTCAATGGAGTGGTAAGCAACATCCTGAGCCAATCCGTCAACATCACCGACTTCACCATCAGCGCCCAGGACGTCACTCCGAATATCAACGCCGGCGAACTGGCGGTCATTGACGTCACGCTGACCCCGAACCAAAACCTCGGATATAACAGCAGCGTCACGCTGACCCAAAGCCCGCTGCCTTCAATGGTGACCAGCCCCTCCCCAACCTTCACCATCAATCCCGTCGTGCTCTCCGGGACCAGCGCGCAGCAGACTGTTCTCAACATCCAGACCGTCCCTCGCCCGGTCAATAGCGGCAGCCTCTTACGCCGCAGGGCGTTCTACGCCGCGTGGCTGCCTATCGGTGGCTTAAGCCTCTTCGGTCTCGGCCTCGGAGCCGGCGCTCGCCGCCGGCGCTGGCTGATCGGAATGTTGCTCGGCTTGCTCGCGGGGCTGATTCTTCTTCAGCCCGCATGCAGTTCCGGCAGCAGTTCCGTCACCTCGGGTGGAGGAACGCAGCCCGGCCTGTATCAGATCACCATCACCGCGTCCGCTGGCACCGGGGCAGCACATCAGGCCGTTGTCGCCTTACAAGTAAACTAACGGCCGTAAGCTGATCACAATAAACTGATGACCGCAAACTGACCTCCTGCTCTCCGCTGTAGAGACGGGGCCTGCCTCGTCTCGCACTCCCACCCACGCCACATAAGTCATTCAAAAGCCGCCAAATCCAGTTCTTGACAATATTATGAATTGCGATATATTTATTGCGATATGGCATACGTAACTGGATGCCGTGATTTGCCGGAGAGCGACCTTCCATGACCCTGGGCGAGAAAATTCGTTACCTGCGCGAAGTGGAAGGTTCCCTGCGCGGCCTCGGCCGCCCCATGACGCAGCAGGAATTAATGAAGGCGATTCGCAAGGAGACGGGAAAGGCCATCAGCCAGTCCTACCTCTCGCAGATCGAAAGTGGGAGGCGTCCGCATATGACGCAGGCGAGTCGTTCTCTGCTCGCGCGATTTTTCAAAGTGCACCCCGGCTTCCTCGTCGATGACCCCGAGGGCTATCATGCCGAACTCACCTCCGACCTGCGCACCACCGAGGGCCAGCTCGATGTTTGGCTCCTGCAAGGCTCGGAACGATTTGCCGGCGATCCCTCCGTGAGCGAGGCGCTCATTAAGGCGGCCCGCGAAACCGACACGCGCCGCGCGATTCTGTTGCTCGGCGAAATTCTAAACACGCCCGGCCTCGCCGATCGACTGTTCGAGGCGCTAAAGCCGGCGGATACGCTGGCGAAACGCAAGCGTGTGTGATGGAGAGTGCGGGTGCACCGCACACAGTAATTTTGGCTCGAGACTCAAGACTCGTAGCTTGACAAGGAGGCGAAACCCGTGACGTGGTCCGATTTTTATCTGATCTGTTTCGCCGTTGGATTTTTGCTGAGCGCGGTTTCATTCGTGGCCGGAGGCCTGCGACTGCACGTGCATCTGCCTCACCTTCCCCACGGCGG
>JBAWAI010000055.1:0-13850 GCA_049589215.1 Terriglobales bacterium
AGCGCAGCAATAAAAAAGCCTCCCACTTGCGCGGGAGGCTGTTCCAGGGGGAAGGCTTTACTTCTGTTGCTGGTCGGTCGTCGAGGTCGTAGTAGCCAGTTGCTCAAGGTTGTTCTTCAGCAGGCTGATTTCAACGCGTCCACCATTGATCCGTTTCGGTTTCTCGCCATCAGCGGTTGTTGCCGGCGCCGGAGCATTGCCCATTCCGACGAGGTAAATCCGGTAGACCGGAATATCGTGATTGAGCACGAGGTAACGCACCACCGACTCGGCCATCTTCTGCGAGTTGGCAATCGCTACTTGTCCGTGGCCCGATGAGAAGCCCTGCACTTCAACCACGTAGCCGTGCTCACTCTTCAGCGGAGTCGCCATTTCGTCGAGCGCTTCCTTGGCGTTCTTGCTCAGCACGGTCTGTCCCGGCTTGAAGCGAATTTCGGTCTGGGTCGATGCCTGATACTGGTCGAGATTAGTCACCACCTGCTCAACCGTGTTCAGGCGAGTGCTGGCCTGGTCCGCCGTCTGCTGCGCAGTCTGCGCTTTATTGCCGGCATCGGTGGCGTGCTGGTCAGCCTCGGCGGCCTTCGCCGATGCAATCTGAATCCCTTGCTGCGCACGCGCGTCCACGTCTTTAATCTGCTTCGTGTTCGAAGCGGTCAACTCATCGAGTTCGTTGACGCGGTCACGAATCGGCTCAGTCTGGCGCTGCACGTATTTTTTGCGCGCGAACGGATTCACGCGTCCCCAGAAACCCTCACGAGCTTCAGGCTGCAACGGCTCTTTGCCGCTGGCGTTCGTGGTGGCGGAGGACTGCGAAGTCGACGAACTGCTCTGCGTGGCCGTCGCCGGGGGAGTCGAACTTGGGGTGGAATTGGAATTGTCTTGCGCAAACACCGGCAGCGCCAGCGCTCCGCACAACAGGAAACCCATGAGCAAGCCAGGGAGAGTTCGGTTCTTCATTTATTCTTCCTCCAGTAAGGAGTGGATTTCACTCCAACGCGCTTAGCGCGCTTCTGATTGCGCCATTTAAAACCGGGTCATTCGTACTCGCTGCCACCGGCGGACGCTACCGGCTTTCGCGGAAAATTGTTTGATACCACCCTTGTCATAAACAGTTTGGATGCCAAATGGGATTATGTGTTTATCTTGGACATAAAGCCCCTATTATCAATAACATGCCGAGATAGCCGGCGGCCGGTACTGGTGACTGTCAACGGTAATTTTGGCTTGAACCGGTATAAAAACTGCTTGTGCGGGCTGGCGGCACGTCCTATCGCTCGCGCTGATTTTTGCCGCTATATTAATCGTCAGCCCCCGCTTGCATCCTCTCTCGACTAGCCGTCATCAATCAATAATTAACTATGCACCAATCTGGTTTTAAACGCCTCCCCGCTCTTTTCCTGCTCCAGCGCCTCACTCTCGGCCTTGGGATTTTCTTACTGCCTGCGCTGTTAGCTACATTTTCCGCGGCTGAGAAGACTCCCTTCAGCCTCAAACAGCTTCACCTGCCCGACGGCTTTCACATCGCGGTCTTTGCCGACAACATCGACAGCGCCCGCATGCTCACGTTCACGCCGGGCGGAGTGTTGCTCGTCAGCGAATCGGGCGAGGGCAAAGTCGTGGCGCTACCCGATCCGAAGCACACTGGCAAAGCCGCGCGCGAAGTGGATGTTCTCTCCGGCCTGAATGAGCCGCACGGCATCGCTTTTTACCAGGGCAAGCTCTACGTTGCCGAGAACGACAAAGTCCGCCGCTATGACTGGGACGAGGCGAACCTGCGCGCCACCAATCCAGCCAAGCTGGCTGATCTTCCCACCGGTGGAGGCCATTCCACGCGCAGCATCGTGTTTCACGACGGCAAAATGTACATCTCCGCGGGATCGAGCTGCAATGTCTGCATCGAGAAAGATCCGCGCCGCGCGACCGTGATGGAATTTAATCCGGACGGCAGCGGTCAGAAGATTTTTGCGAAAGGCCTGCGCAATGCCGTCGGGCTGGCGGAGAATCCGAAGACCGACACCGTATGGGTGACGGTGAACGGCCGCGACTGGCTGGGCGACGACCTGCCGCCCGAGACGGTTTACGATCTCGGCAAAAATGGCGGCGATGCGGGTTGGCCCTACTGTTACGGCGACCGCGTGCCCGACTCGAACTTTACCAAGGCCGGCGATAACCGATGCGCCAGCGTGCTCGAGCCCAAGGTTCAGATGCAGGCCCACTCTGCGCCCCTCGGCCTGGCGTTTTATGAAGGCACAATGTTTCCGCCTGAGTATCGCAACAACATCTTCGTGGCGTTTCACGGCTCGTGGAATCGCAGTGTGCCGACGGGCTACAAAATAGTGCGCATAAAACTCGACGACAACGGCCAACCCGTTGGCGGCGCGCAAGACTTCATCACGGGATGGCTGGCGCCCGGCGAGATGAAGCATGGCCGCTGGATGGGCCGGCCAGTAGGAATCGCCTTCGCGGCCGACGGCTCAATGTATTTGAGCGATGACACAGGCGGCGTGATTTACCGGGTCACTTACGGCAAGTAAGCTTCTGTTTTCCGCGCGGGTGCAGACTCGCATGTTGATGACGAGCATGCGAGTGCGCTGCAATCTACTACTCCGTCAGGTTATAGATCAATCCGTTCGGATCCTTCATGTAAACGCGTGGCCAATCGGGCTGGTCTTTGACCACCCGGCAGCCTTTCTTCTTGAGCTTCGCCTTGGCTGCCTTCACGTTTTTTTACCGTAACTTCGAAGATCGGCCCCAGCGGCGGACCCGGCTCGATAGATACATTGATGTTCTTCCCGTGCAGGCCGATCATCTTCGGATTCTTATCCGTTATCGTGAACCCGAGAGCGTCAACATAGAATTTCGCGGCCTTCATCGGATCTTTCGCTTGAATCAAAATATCGGTACCAAAGGTGTTTGCCATAAAGCCTCCTCACTCAACCTCAACGCTCAACTCAATCGCTGCAACTCAGTCTGCTGCAACTCAATGTCTCGCCGTTAGCTCAATCTCAAGCTTGCGTTGCGCTCGTTCAATAAGCCCTTTGTCGATACTCGGCCAGCGATCGTGCGCCGCGCCTCCCTCGCCCAACTCTGCCGCGGTCAAACCGGTGGCCGCGAGATCCTCTCCATAGATGATCATCAGCTCTTTTCGTTTCTGGTCATCGAACAGATGCACCAGGCGCACATACATCATCGCTGGCGGCATTTTATAGCCCTTCGCGCGAATGAGCGCTTCAATGTGTTCGCGGTCGGACCCGGCATCGATCTTGAATGTGCTCGAACGCACCCAGGTATCGACAAAGAAGTCCCAGCCGCCAATCTGCGTATGCCGCGGCGAATCGTAGGTGTGGTGCCAATCCGGCTTACTCGGAAGGTACTGCTCAAACTGCACCCAATACAGGCGCTCGACATTCTTCTGCCCGTCGTCCTCTACGAATGCGTGCAGTTCGCAGTCCGCGATGTCGAAGAGCACCCACCGGTCGGCGCCAACATAGTGCACATTGTCAGGCAAAGTGATCCGCACCTGCGGATCGCGCTCCGAGGTGATCACATTTCCGCGCACTGTGCGCTCTGGCGCGTTGCCCTGAGCGGCCAGCAATCCGCTGAGCAAGAGCAAGCTCGCGACTATTATTTGTTTCCGCAATCTGCACCCTCGCCTTGTTTGACGGTGGACGGACGTAAATGTCAATCGAGTATTTCCCGACACATTTACTCCCGGCAATACTTCTCGTACTGCTGATAAATAAACGGGTCCGTCATGCCCGCGATGTAATCGCAGATCACGCGCGGCAATCGCTCGGTGCGGGCTTTCTCCTGGTAGTTGCGCGGCAAATCGTCCGGCTCCTCCATCCAATGGGCGAAGAGTTCTCCCACGATGCGCTCCGCGTCTTCCTTCTCGCCCTCCAGCGCCGGACTGTAGTAGAGGTTTTCGTACAAAAATTCTTTCAATTGCTTCCGCTCGTTCTCCACCTCCGGGCTGAATGCTGCCAGCCGCGCCGGATGCCGCCGAATATCTTCGACCGAACGCGCTCCCGCCTCCGCGACCCGCACCCGCGTATTCGCGATCAAGTCGCTTACCAGCCGGTCAAACACGCGCTTCAGCGCCTCGTTGAATTGCAGCTTTTCGGCCGCGCCCGGATAAAGCCTGCGCGCCTCCCGATAACTCTCGCCAAACAGTGGCGAGCTTTCGGCGATCTGCTCAACCGCCAGCAGATGCGCCTCGCAGCCATCGTCCAGGTCGGCGGTGTTGTAGGCGATCTCATCGGTCAGGTCGATGAGCTGCGCCTCGAGCGGCGGCCGCAGATCCAGCAAATACTCCGCCAGTTCCGGATGCTCGTTCTCATCGTAATCGTGCGAGTGCTTGATGATTCCTTCGCGCACTTCAAACGTCAGGTTCAGACCGCGAAACGCCGCATAGCGCAACTCAAAGTCTTCGGCGATGCGCAGCGCGTGCAAATTGTGATCGAAAAAGAAGCCGTGCTCGCGCATGGCCGCGTCCAGCGCCTTCTCTCCGGCATGCCCGAACGGCGGGTGCCCGATGTCATGCGCCAGGGCGAGCGCTTCCACCAGATCGGAATTCAATCCCAGTTGCGCGGCAATCGTGCGCGAAATCTGCGCAACTTCGATCGTATGCGTCAGCCGGTTACGAAAATGATCGGAGTATCGCCGGGTAAACACTTGCGTCTTGGCTTCCAGGCGGCGAAAGGCGCGGGCGTGCACCACGCGGTCGCGGTCGCGCTGAAAGTCATCGCGATAGGGATGGGGAGGTTCGGGATAGCGTCGTCCCCGCGACTCGTCCACGCGCACCGCATAGCCAGCTAGCATGGAAAAAGTTTAGCAGCACAGGCGAAGTACGCCTGCTTTGTAATCGCGGGTTCGCCGCGGATGCGGCGGCGTACCTAACTTGGGGAAATGGCCTACTGCTTCGTCGCGTCTTCGCGCGCGAGCTTCACCTTGGCCGTATCGAGCTTCTTCTGCACGCGCGCCACATCCGCGGGATCAACCTCCGCGGTGACCGTGCGATTCCACTCATTGAGCGCGCGATCCCAATTAGTGACGGCCATCTTGAGCCGCCCCGTTTTCTGATAAAGATCGCCGAGGTGATCGTGCACGGTGGGATCAGTGTTGATCTTCTGCGAAGCCTTCAGGAGGTTCTCTTCCGCCAGGTCGTATTTTCCAAGACGGAAATAAGCCCATCCCAGCGAATCCAGATACGCACCGTTCGCGGGATCGAGGTCGACGGCCTTCTTGATGTATTCCAGAGCCGAGTCGAGTTCCAGGTTCTGGTCGGCCAGCATGTATCCGAGATAGTTAAGGGCAGAGGCATGCTCGGGATCGCTCGACAGCACTTTTTTGAACTGCACTTCCGCATCCGCATAGCGTTTCTCGCGTTCAAATGTCGATCCGCGCAAGAACCACACATACTCTTTGTCGTCGTCTTTGGTTGAAAGCTGCTCGGCCTTATCGAGATCCTGCTCCGCGTCGGGGAAGCGCCGCAGCCGCGTATTCATTTGCGCCAGCGTGATGTAAACCTGACGATCTTCTGCGTTGCCCTTCAGCATGGCGCGAACGTCTTTGAGCGCCTCGTCCGCTTTGCCCATGTCGGCCTGCTGCGCGGCCAGCACCATCTTCAGGTCGCGGCTGTTGGGCACCTTCTGCACCGCTTCTTTCGCGGCGTCGGTCGCCTTCTGCCATTCTTTTGCTTCGCGCCAGGTATCGATGATCTCCTGGTACGCGCGTTCCACATTTTCATCGCCGCCGAGGGCGACCATCTGCCGGAAGGTCTCGTTCGCCGACGGATAATTTCCCTGGTCGCGGTAGATCGTTCCCAGCCGCTCCAGAAACACGGCCCGGTTGCTCTTCGCGCTCCCCGAATAACTTCCGTCGGTCTTCTCCGTCTTTTTCAGCAGATCCCGCATGATCGGAATCGCTTCGTCGTAGCGTCCCTGCGACTGGTAAATCGACGCAATGTTGTAAGGCACCTCGTACGAATCCGGCACCATGGTCGAGGCCTTCTTCAGATTGTCGAGCGCCGCATCGAACTTGCCCTGCTTGCGATAAATCTCCGCGATGCGCACGTAGGTCTGGGCATCTTCCGGATTCGCATCCGCGATTACTTTGTATTGCTCGAGCGCGGCATCGGTCTGGCCATCATTCAGCAGATTCTCCGCCAGCCCGCGGATCGCATCCAGATTGTCGCGATCCAGTTCAATCGCGTGGTGGTAGGCTTCGATCGCATTCTTGTATTGCTTCTGCTGTTCGTAGGTATATCCAAGCGCGGAATAAAGCTTCGCCGAGCGCCCGTTCTTCGGCACCGAACTCAACACTTCCGCCGCACGTCCCGTGTCTCCCAGTTCGTTGTAAAGATAGGCGAGGGTCGTCACCGCTTCCTCTGAATCCGGCTGGAGTTTTACGGCTGTTTTGAACTCCGCCTCTGCCTTTTGCAGATCGTTGTTCAGGCGATAGAGGCGGCCGAGCAGCAGGTGGTCGTCCATGCTGTCGGGCTCCAGGCGCACAATCTGCTCATACTGCTCAATGGCCAGCTTGAGCACGCTGTCCGAGCCGTTGCCGGCCTGCATGTCGCCGAGCGAGCGCAGATAAATTCTTCCCAGCAGCCGGCGCGCTTCGAGGTTATTCGGATTCTTCTTGATGATGTCCTGCGCCTCAACCACGGCGTCGCGAATCCGCCCGGTCTTCGCATACAACTCGGCCAATCCCGAGGTCAGGTAGGCGGAGCTGGGATCGGCGTCGATGGCAGCGCGATATTCTTCGATCGCCTTGTTCGCGAGGTCGCTGCGTCCATAGGTCGCAACCTGCTCTTCGTACATGTGCGCGAGGCAAAAGTGATAGTAAGCAGCCGCTCGATCGGCGCCCTTGCCCTTTGCCGCCAAAGCAATGGCAGATGCAGCGCTGGCGGATGAATTCGCCGCCCCACTTTGGGTGGGAGAGTTAGCGCCCGGAGCAGTCTGCGCCGGGGAGTCGGCACTTGCCGCCAGCGTGCTTGCGGACGGAGAATTCGCAGCCGCTGCGAGCCCGCTCTGTGCCAGTAGGAATAATCCTGTAAGAAGAACAATCAACAAGCAAAACTGTCTTTTCATGAACCGTCCTGCGGAGCTCCGCCGCCTCTTCCTTGGATGCTGGATCGCGACCCTTCGGATTTACATATTCTACCTTGGCACGACGCAAGCGGGAAGAAAGCGCGGACCCGCAGTAATCCACAAGTACAGGGGCTTTGGGAGCGATAAATGGCTGCCACAGGCGCCGTGCCCGCGCCAGGCGCTTTCGATCAAAGGTACCGCTCAGAGAAGGAACGCGGGGTTGAACGGTTCTTGCAAGGCATTGGCTGGGGCACGGCCGGGGCCGCGCCATCCAAACCAAAAATTTGTGAGATGACCTTAGTGCCGGAAGTGCCGAACGCCGGTAAGTATCATGGCCAGCCGGTGCCGGTCGGCGGCTTCGATGACCTCCTGATCGCGTACCGAGCCTCCGGGCTGAATAATCGCCGTTGCTCCAGCCTTGGCAATCTCCTCAACTCCGTCGGGAAACGGGAAGAACGCATCTGATGCGGCCACTGTTCCCTGCAACGGCAATTGCGCCTTCATCGCTCCCAGCTTGCACGAATCCACGCGGCTCATCTGCCCCGCGCCCACGCCCACTGTCTGACCGTCGCGCGCATACAAAATGGCATTTGACTTCACGTGCTTGCAGACCTTCCAGGCGAAGAGCAATGCGCGTTTTTCTTCGGCTGTTGGTGCACGTTTGCTGACGACTTTCAAATCCGATTCCGCCAGCCGGTGCAGATCCGCGTCCTGTACCAGCATCCCGCCCGAAATATTCTTCAGAACCCAGCTCTGCTCTCCAGCCGGAACTTCGACCAGCCGCAGATTTTTCTTTGACGCAAATATTTCTTTTGCCGCCGGATCAAACGATGGCGCGGCGATCACCTCCAGAAACAGCTTCGCCATTTCACCAGCCGCCGCCGCATCCACCGGTCGGTTCACGCCGATCACGCCGCCAAACGCCGACACCGGATCGCACTCCAGCGCCCGCACATAAGCGTCAGCCAGCGTCTTTCCATTTGCCGCTCCGCAGGGATTCGTGTGCTTGATAATTCCGCAGAACGGCTCCTCGAACTCCTGCGCCAGGTCCCACGCCGCCTGCAAATCGACGATGTTGTTAAACGAAAGCTCTTTCCCCTGGAGTTGCACGCCGTGCGCCACACCCGCGCCCGAACTGTCCGCGTACATTGCCGCCTTCTGGTGCGGATTCTCTCCATATCGCAAATCCATCTGCTTGCGGAAGGACAAACGAAGAGTCGCAGGAAAGTGAGCGGCAGTTCCCGTCTTCGGCGCCACTTCAAAGTTCTCGCCGATCCGCTCCAGCGTCGACGCGATCGCCGAGTCATAGGCGGCAGTCGTGGCAAAAGCCTTCTGCGCCAGTCGCCACTTTGTTTCTTTCGACAGCGCGCCGCCGGAGCGGGCCATCTCTTCGGCAATCGCCTCGTAATCCGCGGGCGAAGTCACCACGGCAACATCCTGAAAATTCTTTGCCGCCGATCGAATCATCGAAGGCCCGCCAATATCGATGTTCTCGATCAACTCCTCAAAATGGACTCCCGGTTTCGCCGCCGTCTTCTCGAACGCGTAAAGATTGACCACCACCATGTCGATTGCCGGTATGCCGTGCTCCGCCACCGCTGCCCGATGTCCCGCATCTTCGCGCCGGTGCAGAATGCCCCCGTGCACCTTGGGATGGAGTGTCTTCACGCGCCCGTCCAGCATCTCGGGGAAGCCGGTGAGATCGGAAATATCCTTGACTCTGATTCCCGACTCGCGCAGCAGCTTTGCGGTTCCGCCGGTCGAGACCAGTTCAACCCCAAGCCCCGCAAGCTTGCGCGCAAAATCAACCAGGCCCGATTTGTCGGTAACACTAAGAATGGCCCGTTGAACCTTGGCCATGGAATTGGACATGATGGAAATCCCCTATGAAGGAAAATGCAAAAGTGGAACAAGAATTCTAGCAGCACGCGCGAGCGAGGGCGCGAAGCCGCCAGACTCCACTTTCTCTCAACTGCCTCTCCAACTGCTTAGAACGTCCGGAACGGGACCTGAAGCTCGATCTGTTTCGCCATCGGCTGGCCGTTACAAGTCGCTGCTCTGAATTGCCATCTACGGACGAGTTCGATGGCCTGTTTGTCGAACTTGTCGCCGGCAGACCGCGCGACCTTCACGTCCTGAGGCTTGCCCTTCGCATCCACGACCAGCCGCACGGTCACGGGAGAAATGTGCCCCGGATATCCAGCCAGTTCCATGGGCTCGCGAACGTAGTCGAGTTTTGGCGCGACCTCTTTGGCGCTGCACAGGCCCAGTTCAATGCTGCCCGCGGGCGGTTCGAAGAGCTTCGCATCGCTGAAGGTCTCGGCGTCGAGTTCGGCCACATGCACCTCCATCTGGCGATGGCCGCCCTGCCGGCAGACAATCTCACGCGGGAACCACTGCTCTCCGAATTTCTTGAACTCACCATAACCGCAGGCAAAATCGGTCAGGTGATAGCGAGCCCACTGCGGAATCGTGTACTGCACAAGCGCACCGATTTCCTGATCGAAGCACAGCGCCGATCTTTCCCGACTCGATCCCGCGGCCTTCGTGATTGCGCATCGCGTCGCCCGTTCATTAGCAGACTGTTGGTTCACAACCGGGTCGACCGACTCGAAATCGAGCTTGGCCGACCGCGCCGGAAAAATGCTGGTTGCAAGTTCCACCTTCGCGGCCTTCTCCGGAAGCATCGGTTCGCTTTCCGTCTGCCAAAGTTTGCTGTCACGGCCAATTTCAATCCGCTTGCGATCTCCGATGACGATCTCTCTGCGCCACTCGGCATCCGACGCCCAGAATTCCGTGTAAGTCCCTTCGAAGGTTTCGAGTTCGTCGCCCACAAATGAGAATGTCGCCTTCAGTCGAAAAGGCGGCGCATTGGGTCCACGTATGTCGGAGAGATGGCGCGCCCGGTCCAGCAGAGTTTCCGCTTCGCGTTGTGGATCGGCAGGGCGTGCTTCGGCAGAACGTGCTTCCGGGGAACGAGGATCGGCGGAGCGTGGATTGAGCGGCAGATCGGCAGGCTTGAGGGTGGTGGGCTGAGTAGGGGCGGGCGGGGAACTGACCGACTGGGCGGCGGCGGGCTGAGAACTGACCGCGCCCGGAGCGTCGCTCTTCGAGGCAGTTGCCTTCGGCTCATCAACTGCAAGCGCATTGACCGCCAGCGCAAGCGCGAGCAGCAACAACATGCTGAATGCGGCACCGGCAGAGCATCCGCGCATAACGACAGTACAGCCGGAAATATCCTACCGCAACCAAGGCAGCCTGGGGCAAGAAACTGTAAGTTGAGCGGGTGAAAACCTGAGGGATCTGCAATTAGGGGATTGGGCCCGAGAGCCCGGAGCTGAGACCTGACAACCGAGACCTGAAACCTGCTCCGCTACTTCTTGGCCTTAGCCTTGAGCTTGGCCTGACCGTCCTGCAATTCAACCGAGTAGACGACGGTTTCGCAGCCGTGCTGTTTGCGAATCTCTTTCGTCTTCTTTTGCACGAAGGCTGCAAACGAGTCAAAGCTTCCGCCCGCGCCTTCGCCGGCTGTCTGTTTGGCCGCGTTCAGCGCCTTGTAAAGCGACTCAACCTTCTCGCGCTCGTTCTCCACGTTCGAGCACTGCACCGAAAATGGCTCGTCCGCGTGCCGGGCGTGGGAGACGCCATATACCGGCCGCGCATGCTCGCGTTCGCCGGTGCTGTTCACGCCCTGCACTGACAGAATCGCATCCTGAGGCCGCCGGTAGCCTTCTTCCCGAATCCGGGTCTTCTTCCGCCACAGATCGCTTTGAATCGCGTAGCGCTGTGCCATCTCGTTGTAGCGGTAACGCTGCGCAAAATTCATTCGGCAGCCGTCGCTGAACTTGCGAATCAGGTTGACCACCCGCCACTCAATGTCTGCCGGAGGGCGTTTGGTCGGATTATTGAAGAAAATCTCGTACTCGATCTTCAGCCGACGCAGCTGATCGTTCAGCATATTCAGCTCTTCATCGACAGTTAAGGTTCCGGCCACGCGCATTCCCCGATTCATAGGTTAATCTTCGGCAGCCCCATAAGGGCAGATTCCCCTCGGCCAGTGACGAAAGTAGTACGAAGGTCATGTGGAGCCCCGCTCTCGGGTCATTACCAGACTCAGTTTTTGCGCGCAAGCCGAAGAGAAGACAGGCCTGAAAACAGAAGCCTCGCCGGGGCGCTCGAAAAGCGAGCGCAGCACTTAGTGCCGGGAGTGGCATGAATAACCCAAATCAGGACGAATTACCGAGGTTAGTAACCAGAGGATTGGCGGGCGGGAACTTCTTGGCTAGAACAAACGGCAGGACACGAGAACCATTCCGGGGCTACCTGGGAGGGAGATAGAGGCTAATGGCTATTACCCACTCTCACTTCCCGCTGGAAGCCATCTTCTTCACCATGGCCAGCACCAGCTTGCGGTCGCTATCGTTCAAATTAGCGGCATACCTTCGCATCTGGCTGAGGAAGCGCACTTCATCATCGGAAAGCTGCGGCAATCCCTTATGGCCGTTTGTGTTTCCTTCCACGAAGAATTGCGACAGCGCCATATCCATCGCGCTGGCAATCTTCGCCAGCGTGTCGAGCGACGGAATGGTGTGCCCGTTTTCGACGCGCGATAGATAGCAGCGCAACAGGCCGGTGCGTTTTTCGATGTCGCCCTGCGACATGCTTCGTTGCAGGCGGTTGTTTCGGATGGTCTCGCCGATCTTCATAAGTGCCGGTGGAGCAGGAAAAAATTAAGCAGGAGCAAGAAAAGATTGGTGCATAGTAACCAGAAGGGCACCGTCTGGCAAGTGAAATTTCGAACCGCCGATTTCTATTGAATTTCCAATGAAATACAAGAGCAGCGGCGGTGACTTTTCGAACTACTCAACTTCGCCGCCACCGATCGCGATCTTCGCAGATGTTCTTCTTTTTTCGCCCGCGCTTATCCGTGTGCATCTACGCTCACCCGCGGGATCTGCGGAAAAAGAAATTTGCAGTTGCTTTACTTCTTCAGCGTCATGGCCAGAAACGCGACCGTCCGCTGCCACGCGTCGGCCGTATCCTCAGCCCGGTAAGCAGCCTTGTTATTCGGATTCTCAAACCCATGCCCGGCGTCGGGATAAATCTTCACGTCGATTTTCTTGCCCAGCTTTTCCATCGACGCCTGAAACTTTTTCACGTCGTCGGGCGTGATGCCCCGGTCCTGCCCGCCAAAGAGTCCCAGGATCGGCGTATGGATCTTCTTCAATTCATCAGGATCGGTCGCCAGACGGCCGTAATTGATCACATCCGCCGCCAGCCCCGGCTCCGCCAGCGCCACGTCCAGCGAAAACCCGCCGCCCATGCACCAGCCGATCGCGCCCATCCGGTCTTTCTTCACGTTCGGCTGCGCGGCCAAATATGCATACGCCGCCTTCAAATCGCGCGTTGCCCGATCCTCCGGCAATCCGCGCATCAACTCGTGCGCCAGGTCTGGGTTGTCGGCCACCTTACCCCGATACAGGTCTACCGCCAGCGCCACATATCCCTGGTCGGCAAGTTTCCCAGCCTGCTCCTTGACCCAATCGTTCAATCCCCACCACTCATGGATCACGATCAGAGCCGGAAAAGGTCCGGAGCCCGACGGCGTATAAATTACGCCGTTAACCGTCTCGTCGCCGGATTTGTAGGAGACGGCTTTTCCGTCAGCCGCAAATCCGTTTAACGAAAACGCTGCTGCGACGAAAAACAAAGCGAGTGTTAGAGCCGAAAGTTTCAAGAAACTGGATTTCATAAGTTGCTCCCTGCGAACTCCAAGAGACAAATTGTAGTCGAACCAGGAAAAAAACACGCTGTAGGGCCTGCCCGCCTCGCAATTGCCCGTGAACCATGCGAGCGCAGGAACGGGAGTGCAGGAACTCAAGTCGCGCCGTGATGACCGCAGGCTTGACGCCGCGAGAAAGACGCGATTCCCATCGATGGTGACAGCGGCGCGGTACGAAATTATCGTTGGCCAATCTTACGGGGTCGGCTCCCACAGCGGCCACAGACCGTCCGACGTCACGCGATAGATGGCGTATGCGCTGCCCGAATCAAATGTTCGACGGAACAGCAACTCGCCGCGACCATCGCCATCGGCATCGACCGCGTCGATCAACTCCATCCGCGGAGTGAGGTCGTGATGCCGCGCATCGGTCTGCTGAAAAAACAGCTTTTGCAGTTCGCCTTCAAGATTGGTGCGCGCGATCAGCGTGATCTCCTGAGACAATTGTGCGTCCGACGCTTTGGCCGGAGGCACGGGCGTGCGCGCCGAGAGCACCAGCACCGGTTCATTCGAGTTCGAAAGATCGAAAACGCGCAGGCTCAGCTCTTCGAATTCGGGCTTTGCGCTGTTGGCGGCAGGGGCTTTTTTCCGCGCTGCGGCCGTGCCCGCAGCCGTTTTTGTAGCCTTCGCCCTCGACCGCAATTGCTCCCCAGCCAGCTCAATCATCTTGTTGCGATAGATCGCCTCTTCCGCCGGCTTCAAATCGTAGGTGTAAGGCCGCGGATCGGGACCGGCGGCGTCCGAGATCGCCGCCACCGTCTGCACTGAAGCCGCTGCGGCTGCTTTCGCAGCGTCCGCTTCCTTGTCCGCTTGCTTCGACGCGGTTGCGGCCTCCGCCGGATTATCGAAGTTTACAAACGGTTCGTGGTGCGCGGTCGCATCGGGTTTGCCCCGGCGCAAAAGCGGCCGGTTCGCATCTTTCAGCGGCTGGCTGTATTCCGATGTTCCGGACGCGTCAGCGTCGGGGGCCTTGG
>JBAWAI010000056.1:0-5104 GCA_049589215.1 Terriglobales bacterium
AGTCCGCGCCGCGCCCGCTTCCAACTCAAAATGACTAAATGACCCAATGACTAAATGACCCAGTGACCCAATGCCCTCAGTCCACCACCAGCGTCACCGCATCCGCGTGTCCACTTCCGCCCGCAGCCGCGGCCGAGACCTGAATCGTCGAGTAACTTCCCACCGCCGTCGCCGTCTTCAAGTCCACCGTCGCCGTCCCAGGATCAGTCGCCTCCGACGATGTCGCTGTCACCGTCACCGACGCCGGGTTCGGCGCCACCGATGGCGATGTGTAGAGCCCGTTCGCGTCAATCGTTCCATTCGCCGCGCTGCCGCTCACTGCCCAGGTCACAGACTGGCTGCTCCCGTTGTTGACGATCGCCGAAAATTGCTGCTCGGTCGCCGAAGCTGGCCAGGTATTTCCCGTCTCATCGGCATAAACGTTCGCCGAACTCGGGCTCACCGTCACGGTAACCTGCGGCGGCTGCCCACCGTTGCCTGCAAGTCCGCCGCAACCCGCCATCACCAGCAGGCCGGCCAGAGCCACCAAGAAGCACAGCATCATGACTCGCCGGGCGATTCTCCTGTCATCACTTCTTTTCTCAGAGGTTCCTCGCAGCGTGGTTCTTCGACGGCCTGTTCTTTGACGGCCTGTTCTTCGGCGATCAGGTTTTCCGCGTGCGATTCCCACCAGAAATATCCCCGCCAGCGGAATCGCCATCAGCCAACTCCACCGGATTCCATTTCCGCCTGACTTCGACGAAGCGGGAGAGTTGGGCCGCCGCATGATACTCGACCTCCCGATGATGACCGGCCGTCGCGCCGACCCCGTCCCGCCATTCGGCCCCGTCGTCGAAATCGTCACCGTCACCGCAGTCGTCCCCGCTCCCGCCGCAATCGACGCCGGACTGAAACTGCAACTCGTCAGCGCCGGCAAATTTCCGCACGCAAAACTCACCGCGCCGCTGAATGTCCCGCCGCCCACTGGAGCCGCTGAAAAGCTATATCCCGCGCTCTGTCCCGCCGCCACCGTCACCGTAGCGCCGCCCGTATCGCTCCATGCCACGTCCGTGCCCACCGTCAAGCTCACAGACTGCGAGTGCGTCAGCGTCCCATCCGTTCCCTGGACGCTGAAGTTGAACGCTCCCGTCGTCGCGCTCCCCACCGTCACCGTGAACGCCGCGCCGCCCGCCGTCGGCACCAGCATCGAAGGATTCACCGAACACGTCCCCGGAGCCGCGCCCGAACAGCTGAGCGTCACGCTCGTGCCGTATCCATTGATCGAGGTGAGCGTTCCACTCCAGAACACGCTCTGCGCGACCACCGTCGAACCGGGCGCAGCCGTCACCGCCAGCGCAAAATTCGCCATCACTGCCGTCACGGTCACCGTGAAAGTCTGCGTCTTCGCCGCGGGAGCTCCCGCCACATTCGCCGCCAGCGTCACCGTCGTGGGCCCGCCCGCAGGCGTTCCACTACCCGCCGTCACCGTGAGCGTCACCGTCACCGGGCTTTCCGCCGTAGGATTCACCGAACTCGACGGCGAAAACACGCACGCCGCGCCCGACGGCAACCCGCTCGGGCAACTGAGCGTCACCGTCCCCGAAAACGATCCCATCGCCGACACCTGAAATGTGCTCGAGTTTGACGTCCCGCCCTGCGCCACCGTCAGCCCATTTGGAGTCGGCGCCGAAATGTTGAAGTCAACAATGTGCAGGGTGACCGCCGCGTCGTGCGTGATCTGCTGCGCATCGGTCCCCACCGCGTGCGCGTTGAATTCGTAGTCGCCCGCCGCGCCGCTCGCCGTCATCGTGTAAGTCGAGGTCGGCGTCTCGTGCGTCGGCGTCAAGCCGCAAGTCGTCGGTGGACCGCCAGTGCAACTCAGGTTCACACGGCTCGCATACCCGTTCAGCGCCGTCAAAGTTCCGTTGAAGGTCGCCGTTTGCGCCGGATAAATAGTCTGCGGCGTATTCGCAATCACGTTCGAATAATTCGGCCCGACCGCCAGCGCGTACTCCCAGATGCCGCGCCCATAGGTCGAAACCGCCAGCGTCTTGGTGCCGCCGTAATTAAAAATCTGGATCGCTGTCACCGGAACGTTCGGCAAGTATCCCGTCGCTCCCGGCGCCGGCGCCGTTCCCACCTCCGCCCAACTTGCGCTCGCCGTCGAACTCACGAACACGCCTACATCAGTTCCGGCATAGACCACCGCCGCCGTCGAATCCACCAGCAGCGCGTTCACCGGAGCATCCGGCAGCGCCCCCGCTCCACTCCCCGACCAGTTCGTCCACGCGCCGCCCGCGTTCGTCGTCTTGAATACATGCACGACGTTGAAGCCCATGATGCCTACATAAGCCGTCGCCCCCGTCCTGTCGCTCGCATCCGCGGCCACCGATGACACTGTGTAGTTCGAAGGATTGATCGCGCCCGTCACCTGCGTCATCTCCGCGATCCCGGCATTCGTCGTCACCCACACCTCGCCGCCCGCCGGCGCAATCGCGTTCGGACCCGTGCCTTCCGTAGTTGCGTAAACCGTCGTCGACATAAAATCCGATGTCGGCCCGCCCGCGTCCAGCCCGCTCACCAGGTTGATCTCGTCGCCCGTGCAGGTATTCGACCCAAGTGTGTCGAAGTCCACGCTCAGCGCGGAAAACGCGCTCGCCGGCACGGTCGGCGCGCCGCGCCACACCCGGCACGTTCCCACCAGCATCTCCGTCTGATCCTGCGGATCGAGAATGTACGGCGTGTAATACGCGCTGCCGTCGCCGCCCACCTCTTCATTGCCCACCGTCAACGAAAATTCCTCGGTCGTGCAGTCGATCCCGTTCGCGCACGAATAAATGTTTACGTACGGATTCGCCGTGTACCAATCGGCCGGCGTCCATGCGCTGATCGCGCTATATCCGCCATCGCCCCCATTCACCGTCGTCCACTGCGCATTCTCCGTCGCCGCGCTCGTCCCCGCAGACCCGTTGCCCTGCGTTCCCCCCAGCACCGTGTTCTGGTCCGTGGGGTGCAGCGCCAGCGAAACAACCTGCGTCAGCGATCCAATCGTCCCTCCCGTCACCGACGACGCATTCAGATTGTCAAAGCCGTTCGCGTTGCCGCACGTTCCGCTGTCGAGATCCGTATACCCGTTGAGCGTCCGGTAAATTCCGCCGTCATTTCCGAAATACATCAGCGCATTCGACCCCACCACGATAAAGTCCAGCCCATGCTGGCTGGGATGCACGCCGGCAATTGCGCTGCATCCATACGCGTGCGTCAGGTTGATCCACTCATCGGGAAAATTCGGATCGAGCGTTGCGCAAGTAGTCGCGCCGCTCAGCAACTGGCACTTGAAAAGATTCACCGCGCCCGCATAAACGTCCGTCGCCTGTCCGTCCGGCATGGCCGCGATCTCCAGGTTGTAATACCCGTCCTCGACGCCGCATCCGTTCTCTCCCGGGTCGCCGCAGCTCGCAATGCCCGCCTCATTGATCTGCGTCCAACTCGATCCGCCATTCACCGACCGCCATATCCCCTCATCGACCACGGTCACGCCGTCGCTCGCGATGCTGACAAACCAGAAATACATTTCATTGCGTCCCGGCACCACCGCCAGTTGCCCGCGATAAATCGGACAGGCGCCCCCACCGCCCGGAATCGTCGGCGGACAGTTCCCCGTGCTCAGCGCCGCCGCATTCGGCTGGTTCGCCAGCCGAGTCCAAATCTGTCCGTTGGTCGACGAATAAACTCCGTGATAACGAATCGCCGCAAAAAACTGACCCGCCACCGCGTTGTAAACGACGTCCGTAGCCGAAATCGACGCCGGGCTGATCGCCACGCCCGCATCCTGCGGAACCTCAAACGCCCATGTCTGTCCGCTGTCGCTCGAAACATACAGCCCGCGATTCGTAGCGCCGGTAATGTCGCCATCGTCAAACCCCTGCGTAGTCGTGCCCGTCGCCGCGACCACAGTCCCCGACGTCGCCGTATCCCAGGCAAACTTCGCAAAGCCAAGCCCGGCAAAAGAATTCGTCCCGCCATTCGCCGACGTAATCAGCGTCCATGCCGCCCCATGATTCGTCGAGCGCAGAATCCCGACTCCGAAATAACTGTCGATAGAGTTATTCGGCTCACCCGTGCCAACCAGCACCACGCTCCCATCCGATTTCACCGACACCGCGCCATTCACCAGCGATGCCTGCTGATCCGTCAACGCACTCCACTTCACCGCCGTCGCCGGAGAGCCAGCCGCATTCGTCGACTTCCAAACTCCACCCGCGGCCGCCGCCGCATAAACCGTATTGCCAGTCGCGTCCGACGGATCAACCGCGACCGCCGTAGCCCGTCCCGCAACCGCCCCATAAATACCCTGATCCGAAATCAGCGGCGCCGGCCCCAAAGCCACCCACGCGGTCGACCCATCGGGCGCATCGCCCAAAGCAGTCGCAGTCTTCGATCCAGCGCCTGCTGATTCCACCTTCGCAGATCCGGCTGTTGCCGATTCGCGCCGAGACGCGCGCACTGCCAGCTTCTGCCGATAAGCCCGAAGCCGCAGCGCCGCCGACTGTCCCCGAGCCGCGCTCCGCCCCCGCATCATCCATCGATCCCGCTCCTGCGATCGACTCTTATCGCTCTGCTGGCTCGAGCCGTCAGGCGAGAATGTCCCTTGTCCCTGAGCAACTGCCAAATGCGTAAACAAAACAAGACCGCAAAGCAGTAAGCCAGCCAGAGAATCAAGCGAAGAGTTGCGCACGAAACACAGAAAAGAATTGGCCAAGAAATAGACAAAAGAGAACGAAAAGGAAATCGCAGAAACTATCAAAGAAGTGGAGCTGTGAGAATAAAGATACGAAGACGGCGCAAAGCGGCTGTTCATAACGCGGGATCACCCTGCGCGAAAGTACTAAAAAGTAGCCGTCAAATATGTGATCCGCTGCGGCACAAACGTCCACCAAAGTCTCCCCAACCGAAGTAGCTACAAGAGCGAACGCCGACAACCAAGCAAGTCTCTTTCCGCATCGCTCACAGTGAGACCTGAGACCTGAGACCTGAGACCTGAGACCTGAGACCTGAGACATGAGACCTGAGACCTGAGACCTGAGACCTGAGACCTGAGACCTGAGACCCGAGACCTGAGACC
>JBAWAI010000057.1:0-6770 GCA_049589215.1 Terriglobales bacterium
GGATGGCGTCTTTTTAATAGCAGCCCGTAGCCTAGTTCGAGCCGATTCGCATGCCGTAGAAGGAGCGGTATACGAAGAAGAACGAGACTAAGTAGAAGGCGAGCGCGAGGCCGTGCGTGAGTAACGCGCCCTGATCGCGGGTTAGCGAAACTGCCAGTTCTACGGCGAGCAGTCCGAAGAGGGTTGTGAACTTGATGACCGGGTTCAGGGCTACTGACGATGTGTCTTTGAAGGGATCGCCTACCGTGTCGCCGATTACCGTGGCGTCGTGAAGCGGAGTTCCCTTCTGCTTCATTTCAGTTTCTACGATTTTTTTGGCGTTGTCCCAGGCTGCGCCGGCGTTGGCCATGAAGATGGCCTGGTAGAGACCGAAGAGGGCGATCGAAATCAGATAGCCGATGAAGTAGAAGGGCTCGACGAAGGCGAAGGCGAGGGTTCCGAAAAAGACGGCGAGGAAGATGTTGAGCATGCCTTTCTGCGCATACTTGGTGCAGATCTCGACCACTTTCTTGCTGTCGGCTACGCTGGCTTTTTCTACGCCCTCGAGCTTGATGTTGGCCTTGATGAACTCGACGGCGCGATAAGCGCCGGTGGTCACGGCCTGGGTGGATGCGCCGGTGAACCAGTAGATCATGGCGCCGCCGGTGATGAGTCCGAGGAAGAACGGGGCATGCAGCATGGAGAGCTTGTCGACGTTGGTGGTGAGGCCGTCGGTGAGGGCCATGATGATGGAGAAGATCATGGTGGTCGCGCCGACTACGGCGGTGCCGATCAGGACGGGCTTGGCCGTCGCTTTGAAGGTGTTGCCCGCGCCATCATTTTCTTCGAGAAGATCTTTGGCGCGTTCGAAGTTGACGTCGATGTTGAAATTCTTTTTGATCTCGGCCTTGACGTTGGGCACCTGCTCGATGAGGGAGAGTTCGTAGACGGATTGGGCGTTGTCGGTGACCGGGCCGTAGGAATCGACGGCGATGGTGACCGGACCCATGCCGAGGAAGCCGAAGGCGACCAGGCCGAAGGCGAAGACCGGGGCGGCGATCATGAAGGTGGCGAGGCCCATCAGGCTCATGTAATAGGCGATCGCCATCAGGCCCATCATGGAGAGGCCGAGATAGTAGCCGGAGAAATTTCCGGCGACGAAGCCGGAGAGAATGCCGAGCGACGCTCCGCCCTCCTGGGCCGATTTCACAACTTCGCGCACGTGGCGGGAGTTTACGGAGGTGAAAGCCTTGACGAGTTCGGGAATGACCGCGCCGGCCAGGGTGCCGCAGGAGATGATGGTCGCAAGTTTCCACCACTGGGTGGTGTCTCCGGTAGCGGGGTCGCCGAGGACGGGGACGATCACGTAGGAGATGACGTAGGTGAAGCCGATGGAGATTAAGGAAGTGAGCCAGACCAGCACGGTGAGGGGCGCTTCGAAATCCATTTTGTCGGCGGAGCCGTATTTTGCCTTGGCGATGATGCTGTTCAGGAAATAGGCGGCGGCGGCGGCGATCAGCATGGCGACGCGCATGACGAAAATCCAGACGAGCAGTTGAACCTGAACGCGCGGCTCTTTCACGCCAAGCAGGATGAAGGTGATGAGGGCGACGCCGGTGACGCCGTAGGTTTCGAAGCCGTCTGCGGAGGGGCCGACGGAATCGCCGGCGTTGTCACCGGTGCAGTCGGCGATGACGCCGGGGTTGCGGGCGTCGTCTTCTTTGATTTTGAAAACGATCTTCATTAAGTCGGAGCCGATGTCGGCGATCTTGGTGAAGATGCCGCCGGCGATACGGAGAGCGGCAGCGCCGAGAGATTCGCCGATGGCGAAGCCGATGAAGCAGGGGCCGGAGTATTCGCCGGGAATGAAGAGGAGGATGATCAGCATCATCAGGAGTTCGACGGAGATGAGCATCATGCCGATCGACATGCCGGCTTCGAGAGGAATCTGGTAGACGGGGTAGGGTTTGCCGGGAAGGGCGGCGAAGGCGGTGCGCGAGTTGGCGAAGGTGTTGACGCGGATGCCGAACCAGGCGACGCCGTAGCTGCCGGCCATTCCGATGATGCTGAAGGCGAGAATGATGGGGAGGGTGGTGGAGATGGGTTTGCCGGGCACGGGAGCGAGCCATCCGAAATACATTACGATGACGACCGCGATGAAGGCCCAGAGCAGCATCAGGAACTTGCCCTGCGTGACGAGGTAGGTCTTGCAGGTTTCGTAGATCAGTTCGGAGATTTCGAGCATGGCGCGATGAACGGGCAGGTTCTTGAGGCGCATGTAAATCGTCATGCCAAAGAGCAGCCCGAAGACGCAGAAGGCGATGCCGATGAGCAGCAGGTTATGGCCGTTCATGCCGAGGAAAGAGACGCTGGAAAGATCGGGAACCTTGAGGGCGGCTTCGCCACCGGGCTCGCCGGCGGGTTGGGCGAGGGCGCAGGTGGTGATGGCGAGCAGCAAGGTTGCGAGAGCCGCGGATGCTCTCGCGAGGCGGCGTCCGGTGGATGCAAATCGGGACGCAAGTTGGGGAATCCATCTACCGTTCAGGCAGGTGCGCATTACAAATCCTCCTAGGTCGATTCAAGGGGTCACGACGTGTGCTTTCCTGGGCGGTTGGAGCGTTTGCGGGCAAATCCCGCGGGCGCACCAACGGTCGCTGACAGGGTTCCGGCCACGCTTCCACCGCATAGGCATAAGAAAAAAGGAGTGCTGATTTGGCCGCGTCGGAACAATTTTCATCCGCAGGCGTGCACGTCAGGCCTGCGGCACAAAGCAAATGTTTATAACATCTTGAAAAGCGCGGGTCAATCATTGGAGTGGTGGGAGGTGGGGGGAGTTGCTTTTGGACCATGAAAGCAGGAGAACTCCTCAACCTGTAAGACAGGTTGGGGGGAGTTTTGGGCGGGGTTTGAGCGCGGGGGCTAACTTCGTCGAAGTATGCCGGGGCGTGAGCCAGCCCTGCTTTCTACTTTGCCGATTCCGGGAGCAACCCGAGTTCCTTCATGACACTCAGCTGGTCGAATTCGCTCCATTCTTCGGTGATTTTTCCGTTCACGATCCGCCAAATCGTGATGCCACGGACCTCCATCTTTCTGCCGGTCGCGGGAAGGCCGTTGCCTTCGCCGGTATTCGTGCCGGTTCCGGTATAAAGTACGGTGACCAGATTGCCTTCGGCGATTTCGTTCAGCACCGTCATTCTTAGATCGGGGAATGCGAGCTTCCATCCGCGGGCAGCGCCCTGATCTTCTCTTAGCCCGGCGTCGCGATGGATGCCGTGGTTGACGAAATTCCTGGCATAGATTTCGTCAGCTACCTCAAACTTGCCTTGGTTGAAAATTTCGTCGAACACACGACGGGCAACAACTTTGTTTTTTTCCAAACGATTGCGGGACGCTGCCGCAGCCGGTAAAACCGCGAACACTAGCGCAAGCAAAGTAAAGAAGACGCTATAAGCTCTCATCCTGGTCATGTTGCCTCCTTGTTACGGCGCGTCCGATTCTTCAGACCGCTGGCGAGGCCAGTATCGGGTCTATACCTAGGTATAGGGTCAAGGGAAAGTTTGAGGGGGAAATGCGGCTGGTCTAGCGGGCTTTGTCGGTTCTCAGCTTCATTGCAGCGGCGGCTTGAACCGGCCTTGGCGGCGCATTGAGTCCCGCGCGAATTTGCTTCAATGCCAACTCCAATTCTTCGCGCAGTTGCAGGGAAGCGAGGATCTGGTCATTCATAGACTGAAGTTTGCTCTCCCCCAGTTTCAACGCCTGGCGAAGACATTCGCGTGAACCTTGCTGGTAGGGGGACGCGGCGCCCGTGTCGCCGGGCAAAGCCCAAAGCTGCAAGACGCGGCGAATTTCAGCCAGCTTGAAACCGAAGCGCTTCATCTTCTTGATCACGGTCACGAGCTCAAGCTCGGCCTCAGAGTAAACGCGGTATCCAGCGGCCGTCCTGCGTGGAGTGCGCATCAGGCGCCGCCGCTCATAAAAGCGGATCGCCTGCACACTGACGCCAGCCCGCTTCGCGAGTTCCCCGATTCTCATAGGAAATGATACTAACGGCTTTTCGAGGGTTGCACTGCACCCCTAGCCGCCTAAACCAAGCTGTGAAAACGACCTTGTTATCCAGCGGTGAACCGCGGCGCTGACTGCAGCCATCTTTTTAGCAGCAGCCCATCTTGATCTCACCTTTATCGGTTATGGGTGGGCCGAAGGCTTCTTTTGGAGTTGGTGCGCCGTTCAGGGTGGCGATCCAGCGGCGGGCTGCGTCGAAGACTACGAGGACCACGCCGGTGATGAAGATCGCCATCAGGATGGAATCGAGGTAGCCGGTGAATTCCATGCCTGGCTTAGCGGTGAGCGGCCAGAAAATATTTTTGATGGACAGGACGCCGGCGCAGAGCGTGGTGATACCGACGAAGCACATGGGAAGGAATGTGATCCAGGCGTAGCGGGCCTTGCCCATGTTGATCAGGAAAGTGGTGGAGACGGCGAGGGCGATGGTGGCGAGCAGTTGATTGCCGGTGCCGAAGAGCGGCCAGATGGTGGAGATGTTGCCGGTGTAGATGAGGTATCCCCAGCCGAGGACGACGAAGAAGCTGGTGATGATGTTTCCGGGCAGCCAGGCGCTGTTGCCGAAGGGCTTGTGGAGTTTGCCGAGGAGTTCCTGGAGCACGTAGCGGGCGACGCGGGTGCCGGTGTCGATGGTGGTGAGGATGAAGAGCGCTTCGAACATGATGGCGTAGTGATACCAGTAGCCCATGAGGGCGGTCATGCCGGGGAGTCCGCGGAAGATTTGCGCCATGCCGATGGCGAGGGAGACGGCACCGCCGGTGCGTCCGGCAAGTTTTTCGCCGACCTGCTGGGAGTACATGTCGAGATTGACGGTGGCGAGGCCAAGTTTGTGAAAGACCTCAGGCGCGGAGTTGATGGCGAAATAATCGCCGGGGTGAAGGGAGCAGGCGGCGATGAGAGCGAGGATGCCGACGAGAGATTCGGCGATCATGGAGCCGTAGCCGATGAAGCGAGCGTCGGTCTCTTTGTCGAGCATTTTGGGAGTGGTGCCGGAGGAGACGAGCGCGTGAAAGCCGGAGATGGCTCCGCAGGCGATGGTCACGAAGAGAAATGGAAAGAGCGGACCTTTGATGATGGGACCGCCGCCGTGAATGTAGGGAGTGAAGTTCGGGAACTGGATGTTGGGATGGACGACGAAGACGCCGATGACGAGTGCCGCGATGGTGCCGAGCTTGACGTAGGTTGAGAGATAGTCGCGCGGCTCGAGCACGAGCCAGACCGGGAGCACGGAGGCTATGAGGCCGTAGATGCCCATCATGATGGTGATGGTGTGGGGGGTGAAGGTGAGCGCGGAGGCGGCTGGGCTTTGCGCGACCCAGTGGCCGGCGACGACGCTGCCGATAAGAAGAATCACGCCGAAGATGCTGGGACCGGTGACGGTGATTTTTCCGGCATGGCTTTTGAACATCCAGAAACCCATGATGACCGCAATGGGGATGGTCATGCCGATGGTGAAGACTCCCCAGGGACTGTTGGAGAGCGCGTTGACGACGACGATGCCGAGGCCGGCGAGGCTGACGAGGAGAATGAAGAGAACGGCGATCATGGCGACGAGGCCAGCGAAGGGACTGATTTCGGTGCTGGCGATGTTGGCGAGGGAGCGTCCGCGATGACGCACGGAGGCGACGAGGACGATGAAATCCTGCACGCAGCCGGCGAGGACTGCGCCGACCAGGAGCCAAAGAAAGCCGGGGGCGAATCCGAATTGCGCAGCCAGGGTGGGGCCGACGAGCGGGCCGGCGCCGGCGATGGCGGCGAAGTGATGTCCGAAGAGGACCCAGCGCGGCGAGGCGACGTAGTTGTGGCCATCGGCAAACTGGTGGCTGGGAGTGGTGCGGCGATCGTCGAGCGCGAGGGCCTTGGCGGCGATGAAGGCGCTGTAGTAACGGTAGGCGATGGCGTAGACGCACAGAGCAGCCAGCAAGACTGGGAAGGTATTCATGCTTACCCCAGGGGTAGATTCGGATGATCGTACAACGATGAGGGCGGGGGCACAATTGGTTTGGGGGTCAGTTCTCAGTTCTCAGGTTTCAGGTGTCAGGTCTCAGGAAAGTCAAAAACCTCCAGCCTCTTAGAGATGGCAATTGCGGCTAAAGTTTGGAGCCTAGAGGTCGGAGATGAGAGGTTAGAGCTTGCAACTTGGAGGTTGCTCGCAGGTTGCAGCTTGAGTTGGGGCTTGGAGCTGCGCTGTTTATTCTGGCGGGGTGAAGCGGATTTCTATCTGCTCGTGGGATTCGTGGGGGGATGGTTCCCACTTCCATTGGCGAATTGTGTTGGAGGCGGCTTGGGCGAGGACGGGATGGCCTCCTTTTACTTCGACTGCTTTGACGGTGCCGTCAGGGGAGACTAGGGCGTCGACTTTGACTAGGCCGGAGAGCGCCATGTGACGGGCCAGCGCGGGATAGACCGCTGCGGAGCGGGTTACGATTCTTCGCTTCGAGGGGTTTTCCTGGGCGAACGGCGAGGGTGCGAGCAGGAGGCAGACTACGAACGGCACGATGAAGCGAAGCCGGCTGGCGACGTGAATCGACGAGGCGTGAATTGCTGAGATGGGAGTCGTTGAGAGGTATGCCGGTGAGACATGGGTCGGCGAGACATGGATCGGTGAGGCATGGGCCGGTGAGAGCGGGGCTGATGAGACAGGGGTCGATTTGACGCGGGCGCGGGTCGGCATCGTGCAAGTCTATCGACGCGGGCTGCGGTCTTGAAAGGTACGAACGTAATCCTAG
>JBAWAI010000058.1:0-1656 GCA_049589215.1 Terriglobales bacterium
ATCTACTCATTCGGGCTCATCATCTATGAGGCCTTGACCGGCGAACGCCTGTTTCCGTTCAGCCGTTCGCTGGAGCAGTTGCAACGCAGGCTAAGTAACGTCCTCGGAAATGAAGACACGGAAGAAAGAGTCCAGTGGAGCACTCTTCTATCATCGTGTCTTCAAGCTGATCTCGCCACGCGACCCAATGATATTCAAGATGTGCTGGATGTGCTGGAAGGAAAGCCTGTATTCACTTCGGCGAGCACACTAGCCTCTGCCAATATGCCTGCAACGAAACTGCAACCCGCCCGACCTGACCGCACACTGCTGCATCGGGTGCAAAGCATTCCGACAGGTCGGATCCTTCCTGCAGTTGGAGTTATCTTATTTGTCTCCGTCGTCATATTGCTCGTCTGGCACAGAATGGCTCTCTCGGTTCCGGCTCAAGGCAGAACCGCATCCGTGGTGGTGTTGCCATTTGACAACCCGGGCGGAGAGCCAGATCTGAAGGTGCTCAGCAACAACTTTACGGCAAGCCTCACCAACGACCTTGCTCGCTTTTCCGGACTCATTGTTCCATCGCAAACTGCTTTTGCAGGGATTAGCTCGCATACGGACCTTAGCGTGCTCAGGCAGAGTCTCCATGTACATAGTGTGGTGAACGGTTCGATAGTGCGGACACCACGTGGACTTCTGCTGCAAGTTGCACTTGTGGATGCAAACAGTGGCGCCCACCGTTGGGGGAAGACTTACCTGCGCAAGGACGGCGACCTAGCCTCCGTTGATGAAGATGTCGCGATCGAAGTTGCCTATCGGCTACGGCGTGACTTAGAAGCTTCTGGCGGGTACGTCAACCAGCATCACGCCACCCGCGTGCCAGCGGCTCAAGAGGCGTTCCGCGCCGGCGAAGCCGCGATGGCTCCAAACAATCGGGCCACTTCCGAGATAGCTGCGAGTCACTTTCAGCAGGCCATTGATGCAGATCCCGAATTCTCTCAAGCGTACGAACGACTCGCGGATTGTTATCTTCACATGGCGAATAACTACCTGCGCCCGGAAGCATCTTTCGACCTGAGGGCAAAGTCCAAGACTTCCGCCCTGCGTTCTCTTGAACTGAGTGACTCAGCTGCTGCATTCGTCGATCTCGCTAAAATTGAAGTCTTAGGGGATTTTGAGTGGGAGCGGGCAGAGCAGAACTTTAATCGCGCGGTTCAGCTGGATCCTAGAGACATACTCGCCCACGCCACTTTTGCTTTCTATGTTCTTACCCCACAAGCGCGCTTTGCTGAGGCTCGCGCACAGTATGCCTACGCTTACGGCACACCTTCGAAGGATATACAGGTCGAATTCAAAGAGGCCCTTGGTGAGTATTTCGCTCGTCGATATCAATCCTCTCTTAGTCAGGCGCAGAAACTGAGACAGGAGTATCCCGAAGCCGATTCATTCATTGAATTAATTGCAAACGATTATCTCGGAATGGATGAACCATCCGAGGCAGTTCAATTCCTAAAGACTGCAATGCCGAAAACCGAAGATGGCGGAATCGTAAAGGATGCAATGCTCGGCATTGCCTTAGCGAGATTGCGCCAGAAATCAGAGGCGCGCGGAATACTTGATAAATTAGTTGCCAAGCGAAGGCAAGATTTTGGCATGGGCTTTCATTTGGCCGCCCTG
>JBAWAI010000059.1:0-4337 GCA_049589215.1 Terriglobales bacterium
TGTTTGCGGCGCTCGCCTTTACCGCGTTTCTTAACGGTCGGGAGCGCGAGCGGAAGATGAACGTGCTCTGGTGGGCGGCGTCGCTCGCGCTTTTGATGTGTGCGCTCCTGACCAAGGAAATGGCTGTCGTCTTTGCCGCTCTCGTCGGAATTTACTCGTGGCTGTACCCGGCAAACAGCAGACAGTCTCTCCTGTACAGACTCACTGGGGCGCTAAGCGAAGTACTTCCATACGCACTCGTTACCGTGGCATATGCATTACTACGAAAGCACGCTCTACTGCGCGCAACCGGTCAGTTCGATCCGAATCACGGACTGATCGACATGGCGCGCACTTTGCCGCTGGTGCTTTCCATTTATCTCCGGCAACTGCTGGTTCCCATAGGCATGACAGGTCTTTATTACACGCGATACGTTACGAGCGCAATTCTCAGTCAAATCGTATTGCCAAGCATTGCCCTAGGCGCCGTCGTAGTCGGTTTGTGGTATTGGAACCGGCGCGAGAAGAATTCGATCATCGCGTTTGCCGGACTATGGCTAATTGTAGGTCTCGCGCCGGCGCTGTACTTACGAAACTTTGGCAACGGCGATTTCGTGCGCGACCGCTACATGTATTTGCCCTCCATTGGATTCTCGATCTTGGCGGCCATGGGACTACGGCGACTGCCATCCATACAACGATGGACTTCGCGGGCGGTGCAAGTATCTGTTGTACTGGCATTGTGCTGCGCTTATGTGTGCGCCTCGATCGTGCAGCAAGCATATTGGGCAAACGATCTGCTGGTGCTTGTGCGTGGACAAGCGCTCTATCCGGGAAATCCCATCTCGATGGCAGGGTTGGCGAAAGAATATAGCCAGCGAGGCGCTAATGATCAGGCAATTGCACTCGCGCAGTCGGTCGTAAAGGATCATCCCGATTACGGCTACGGGCCGCTTGCATTGGCTGAGTCCTACATCCGTGCGGGCCGATTTGAGGAAGGTCGCGTGTGGCTGAACCGGGTGAATCCGGATTACGCAAAATCAGAAGTGGGCATGGCGGGAGTCGCCGGATTGTACGGGGAGATCGGCGACTACGACCACGCGCTGGCACTCTGCTCTGAAATTCTGGGGATAGAACCCGATCTGCTTTCCGCGCTCTACAACTGCGGCAACATTCACTTGATGGACGGCCAGTACCAGGACGCGGTGCAACTGCTGGCGCGGGCCGTGCAGTTGGATCCCGAGCGGGCGGCGCCAAAACATTTTCTCGGACGCGCGCTTTTGAAGGATGGACGGAATGCGGAGGCACAACCTTACTTGCTGCAGGCTGCAGCGATGGACCCGAAGGTCTGGGACTATCACTATTGGCTCGCCGAGTCCCTTGAGCAGAGTGGAAATATCCCTGACGCACGCGCTGAATATCAGCGTGCATTGCTGCTGAACCAGGGCAGCAAGGAAGCAAAGCTGCGCTTGACGGCTTTGGATGCGAAGTGAAGAAGGAAACAGAAGAGACCACCTTGAATACGGACACAAAGATTAATCCGCCCTTGAACGTGGAAATACTCGTTCGGGAAGAATATGCGGGGTTCGCGGAACCTGGCGGTGCACATGAAGTCGTAGCGCCGAGCCTTTCTCAAGGTAGGGTCGTTCGCGCATTTGTCCTCTTAGCAGTGCTGGCAATCGCGGGAGTTTATGTTGGCGTGCACATCGGCAGAGGTTGGGTTCCCGCCGACGATGGCGCTCTCAGCCAAAGTGCGCTGCGGGTAATGCAGGGGCAGCTTCCACACAGCGATTTTGGCGAGATCTACACCGGCGGTTTGAGCTTCATTCATGCGCTAGCGTTTCGAGTTTTTGGCGTGAATTTGATGTCCTTGCGCATTTGTGTGTTTCTGTTTTTTCTGACTTGGATTCCGGCCGTGTATTACATCGCCCAGCGCCTCGTCTCGTCGATCGCGGCCGGGTTCATCACACTGCTGGCCGTGGTGTGGAGTTATCCGAATTATCCGGCGGCGATGCCTTCCTGGTACAACCTGTTCTTTGCGACCTTTGGCGCGGCAGCGATGCTGCGTTATCTCGACGTTCGCACTCGGCGATGGCTGGTCATTGCCGGCGCGTGCGGCGGGGTTTCGATTCTGATCAAGGTGATCGGGGCGTATTACATCGCCGGAATGCTGCTGTTCCTCGCATTCCTTGAACAGAGCGAGAGTCGTGACGATAGTCAGCATAAGAACGCCGAGGGGCAGAGTTCAAAAAATGGCCCAATCAATTGTTTGCCGTACCGCCTATTTAGTTTTGGAGCGTTGCTACTCTTCATGGCGACGGTAGTCCTGCTGTTGCGGACGAAATTGGGCCCGAACGAGCTATATGAGTTCGTCTTGCCGTCAGCGGCGGTCGTTGCCCTGATTTTGTTTGGGGAACGAGGAGTGCGGGTGGGAACCGGACAACGCTTCCGAACAATCTTTCGGCTGGTGATCCCGTTTCTGTGTGGACTTGCAGGCCCGATCGTAGTCTTTCTGATCCCGTATGCGCGATCGGGCGGCGTGGCGAAGGTCTTTTGGGGAGTTGCTTCGAGCGCGATCGAAAGATCGGTCGGCCTCGGGGTGGTCCGCCCGCTGGGAGTAGAGCAGCTTGTTTACGTCCTGCCGTTGGTAGCGGTGTTGGCCGCGGCAATGTATTGGGATCGATTCCAGGGGAAGGTCATCGGTGGCGCCCTGGCCTTGGGAACCGTCGCGTTGTTAGTGAGAGCTGCATATTCGTTCGATTTCCTCTACGGCATCTGGTGTTCGGTGGTGGTGTTGACGCCAATCGTAGTGCTCGCGGGTGTAGCTCTCGTATGGTTCCGCGGCCGTCCGAACGCGCGGACCAATGACCCGCGAACCAACCTCGAACGGCAGCAGGTTGTTTTGCTCGTCTCGCTGGCCGCAACATGCAGCCTCGTACAATATCCGTTTGCGGTGGCGATCTACCTCAGTTACATGGTGCCTCTGACGTTATTGGCAATTGTGGCGATCGTCTCCACGGGAAAAAGACAGCGGGGGACATATGCTCTGGCATCCGTCGTCGGATTGTATCTCGTGTTCGGCGTGGTCAGTCTTGTTCCGCTCTATATCTATGAACTTACCTCGACCGTCGGCGCCATGCAGATGATGCAATCGCCCCGGGCAGGCGGCCTAAACATCCAGGGGGCCGTGTTCTTCGATGATCTGGCTCGATTCTTGCACGAACACAGCCCGAACGGCCTGATGTTCGCCGGCAATGATTGTCCGGAACTCTACTTTCTTTCGGGGTTAAAAAGCGTGGCGCACGACGATACCGGTGCGTCACCGGACGAAATTCTGAAGGTTATACAGTCCGACGATATGAATCTGGTGGTCATCAATGACGCCCCTTATTTCCCGGGCGCGGCCATGCGTCCAGACGTCAAGGCCGAAGTTATCAAACGGTTTCCTCACGTCACGCGCTTCGGCATCTTTAGTGTGTTCTGGAAGCGGTAATCGAGCCGTGTCGAGACTCGATCCGCGTGAGAGATCACGATTCTGATGCGTTGAACCCGAACATTTATCGCGTTTGCCGCCAGTAGATCCCGACTCTCGCATTCGTTGTTACATTGCGCTTTCGGATTATTGCCCTGCTAGTTGCGGCATGTGTCGCTCGTGATTAGCACTTTATAAATATCGTGCTCTTCGATTACCCCGTCGTCGTATCTTCCTATGACGCTGAGTTTTGCTCCATCCATTTCAAGCTTCTTCAGAAGCCATGTGTCGGGATAGTTATAACCTCCGAGCACGATGAATTGCGGGTACCGGAGCACGAACGCACAATAGCTCTCGACTTGGCCGCGGATAGGAAAAACCGCCTTCACCAATTCATAATGGTCGAACACGGTGTTGTGGACAATGGTGACCGAGGCCACGGGATTAGTCAGAAGGTAGAGGCGCCGAATAAACGCGGCGTCTTGGTACCGGTCGAGTTCAAGAAACGTAGGACCGCTGCCGGCGACGAGTGGCAACTCGGGATCGACAGGGTCCAGAAGCGATATGTCGGGAGAGCGATTCAGGGCGCCTGCCAGATAGAGAGGAGCTGGCGGCGGCTTCAACGCTGGGGGAGCGACCGGAGGCAGGGCGACAAGATAGAGAAGTTTCGTAGCAATCTGGGGCTGAGCGATATTGGAAAGAGTTTCAAGCAGCCAGGCCTTACCAGAGGTGTTGAGAACCAGCAAAGTACCCAGAAGGAAAGCCACACTGGCACCAGCCCACCGATTGCGACCAGTGCGCCGGGCAAGAAAGAGTGCAGGAAGCAGCGCGCAGGGGATCAGGGCCACGACTCCATAGCGTTCATAGAATGGAGAGTGAGTATGGG
>JBAWAI010000060.1:0-1561 GCA_049589215.1 Terriglobales bacterium
CGCGGCGCCTCGGAAGAGTTGAAGAACCTGATTTTCAAGTCGATGTCCTCGCGCGCCGTCGAAATGCTCAAAGAAGATATGGAAGTGCTCGGACCGGTGCGTTCAAAAGATGTCACCCAGGCGCAGCGGGAAATTGTCGAGTCGGCACGCAAGCTCGAGGCCGAAGGCAAGCTGGTGTTAAGCGCCGAATCGCAGGAGGAGTATGTCGTCTAGCGCAGCGCGCCTTCAGAGGCAGCCGCAGCCCGTGCCCGCCCCGCTGAACACCTCACCGCTGACTCCGTCCATCGCCGCCGAAGCCTCCCCTTTCTGTTACGCCGAGGCGCAGCCGGCCGCGGAAGCCTCCGGCCAGCTTCTCGAACAGGCGGCGGAAGAACGCAGCCGGCGCGCGCAAGCCGATGCTCTCGAGCGCGGACGCGAGGCCGGGCGCCAGGAACTGCGCGCCTCGGTCGATGCTTCCATGGCTCGCCAGCGGGAACAGGTTGCCCAGACCATCGGGGAATTTGCCAGGGAGCGCTCCGCGTATTACCGGCGGGTCGAGGGCGAAGTCGTGCAGCTGGCGCTCGCCATTGCGCGCAAAATCCTGCACCGCGAGACGCAGCTCGATCCCCACTTGCTGGCCGGCATCGTGCGCGTCACGCTGGAAAAACTCGATGCCGGTACCCGCGTCGACCTGCACGTTCCCCTGCGCGAGACGACCGACTGGCGCCACTACTTTGCCTGCCAGGTCGACGGCACCGAGGCGCCTGAGGTTCACGAAGACGCGGCCCTGGCCCCCGGTGAATGCCGCGTGCAGACTGCTCTCGGCTCGACCGACGTCGGGCTCGAAGCGCAGCTCAAGGAGATCGAAACCGGACTGCTCGATTTGCTCGCCGAGCGCCCGTCTCCGGGCGGCACGCAGGCGGCCGCGACTTCGGCCACGCCGGTGTTGGGGGTGCCGCCAAAGTGCTCATAAGCGCCTTAATGACGGCGACCTTCCAGATGGCGACCACGACGTTGGCGGAACAGTGACGACACCCGCGCCAGTTCTATCCGCTTATTTCTCGCACCTCGAAAGCTGCTCGCCCTTGCGCTGGCGCGGCCGCGTCACCCAGGTCGTCGGGCAGGTCATCGAGTCGGAGGGCCCGTTTTCAACCGTCGGCGAGGCCTGCGAGATTGTTGATTCGGGCGGCCAACACTGGCCCGGTGAAATCGTCGGCTTCCGCGGGCACACCGTCCTTTCCATGGCTCTGCGCCGTCCGACCGGCATCCGCTATGGCGATCAGGTGGTCGTCTTCGGCCGTCGTCCGTCACTGCGGCTGAGCGAGGAGCTGCTGGGGCGCGTGCTCGATGGCGCAGGCGATCCGATTGACGGGAGGGCGGCGCCCGTCTGCCGCGAGCGCTCGGCGATTGATCGCGAGGCTCCTTTGGCTCTCGCGCGGACGCTTATTCACGAGCCGCTCGGCTGCGGCATCCGCGCGATTGACGGTTTTCTCACCTGCGGACGCGGGCAGCGTGTCGGCATCTTCGGCGGGAGCGGGGTCGGCAAGAGCACGCTCATCGGCATGATGGCGCGCAACACCAA
>JBAWAI010000061.1:0-18540 GCA_049589215.1 Terriglobales bacterium
TTCTGCACGTAGTGCGGCAGTGTCTTTTGGATGTACCCCACATCGCCCGCCTGAAAGTCCATCGTGCGCGCCCGTCCTCCGGTCGCAAACACCGTCTGACGGCCCGTTCCGGCTATAAAGAACTGCCACTCGTCAGCATTGGGATGCCAGTGCAGCTCGCGAATTCCTCCCGGGTGCACCGTCACAATGGCCGCCGCAATCGTCGTCGAAACCTTGAATTTGCTCGAATCGACGATCCGCACCTCGCCGCCCTTCGTCCGTTTCGTAACCGGAAACTGTCCCATGTAAAAAGCGAATTCCTGCTTCGATAATCCAAGCGACCCCGCGGTCGATTTCAAATCGTCCGCTAGCGGGCCGGGCACCGCCGCCTGAAAAATAAACTTCTCCCGCCGCACCATCTTCTGCATGGCTGCCTGGTCCACCCCAAAGTTCGCCGCCAGCACCTCATGCGGAGTGTGTGCCATCCAGTCGGTCAGCAGCACTGTCTCGTATTCCGAAAAATTTCCGTCATCGAACACCAGCAGAAATTCGCAGCCGTCGGGATTCAGCCCCTGAATCGAATGAGGAATTCCCGGCGGAAAATACCACAGGTCGCCTTCCGTGATATCGGCAACAAAGCTCTTGCCTTCGGCGTCGAGCCCGGTAATCCGCGCATTTCCGTAGAGCATGATGGACCACTCCGCCGCCGTGTGCCAGTGCAGTTCCCGAATGCCTCCCGCCGTCAAGCGCATGTCTACCCCGGCGATCGACTTCGAAACCGCCAGCTCGCGCACCGTCACCTCGCGCGACCATCCCCCCTCCTGCATGCGTTTGTGGCCGAGGCCAAAAGGATACTTAAACGTCTGCACTCCGCCCGCATCGCTCTGCGGCGGCAAGAATGAATCAGGATTCTGCTGGTCCAGCACCGAATTTCCCGGCCCCGGAGCGCTCGAACTCTTATCGCCTTTCGTCGGATAAGCACGCTGCTCCTGCCCAGCCGCATCGGCAGCCAACATGCCCACCCCCGCCAAAGCCGCCGAACCCATTCCCAAAAATCCACGCCGCGAAAACAGGTCGTTCTTTGCATCGTCGCTCATAGTTTTCTTCTCCCTCAATAAAGTGCGAGGTTCGCCCCACATCGCGCATCAATTGTGCGCCAAACAATAGGCCGATTCAGTTATGGATGTCAAACGCTCGCGGCCAAGTCATCCGGATAGCGGACGGCTCAATTTTGAACTCTGACCGCGAATCTCGGGCGTTCTATCGCGCGCTCCATTGTGGTGGGCCGCAGTGAAGTTGATTGCTATCGCTGCGTCTCTATTACGGAATGAGTTCGAACACAGCGCCGTCGCCGCTGCCAGTCCTCTTGTTAAACGTGCTTCCGCCGACAGATGTCGTTCCGTACAGGCCTCCCGCTCCGTCGAAAACTAATCCGCAATAGGGATACGCGCCGTTCTTGCCCGTAAAACTGGTCAGCACCTTCTCCGTCCACTTGCCCTTTTTATTCACCAGCTCAAACGCGACACCCCAGCTATGAGCGCCGCCGAATTGGGCCGTGCCGTAAAGGTTACCGGATGCATCGAAAATCAAATTGGCCAGTGGTCCGCACCCGTCTTTGTCCGAGGCCACCGCGCCGAAGCTGTACAAGACTTTCTCACTCCATGCGCCGCCTCCTCCCGGGGTCAACTCGAAGACGCTCCCACATCCGTGCGCGCCGCCCTGGCCCGTCGTGCCGTAGAGGTTACCCGCCGCGTCCACGACTAGGCTGCCGGATGGTGCCTTACCGTCGGTACAGTTACCGACCGAGCAGAATTGATAGATCGTTGACGTGGTCCACGTGCCACCCGGGCCAGGCATCAACTCGAACACTGTTCCACACGTGTCATTAGAACCAATGCAGCCCCCGTTTACCAAGCCGCCGCCCAAGCTCGTGCCATAAAGATTTCCAGAGCCGTCAAGGACCAGGGCCGCTTCGGGACTAGACCCGTCGCCGCCGGTATTGCTGAATCTGTGCAGCACCGACTCGGTCCATGTGTCATTCGGCCCGGGTGTTAACTGGTAGACGGTGCCGCAGCCATCCCCATTGCATCCTCCCATGATGCCGCCATAATAGGTCGTGCCATACATGTTTCCCGCCGAGTCGAAAATCACGCTCGACAGTGGCGTCCCGGCATCCGTGCCCCCACCGAAACCATAGGGTGTGGTTTCTGTCCACGTATTGTTCGGGCCCGGCGTCAGTTCGAAAATTGATCCCCAGGGGTAGAGACTCGTGTAGCTCGTCCCGTAAAGATTTCCTGCGCGGTCGAAGGTTAAGCCGGCAAACGATTCAACCTCGCTCGCCAGCACATTTTCGTTCCACGTGCCGTTTGGCCCCGGTGTCAATTGAAAAACCCCGCCGTAAAACGAAGGCCCGTCTATCGCAGTCGTGCCATATAGGTTTCCCGCTTTGTCGAACACCAACCCGCCCCGCGGCTGCGCTCCGGAACTGCCGTTGAAACTCAGCAATACCTTTTCTTTGTCCGCGGCGTAAGACAGGGTTGCAAAACTTAAGGCTCCAATTGTGATCGCGAAGATGATCACTTGCCGAGTCAATGGCCTTTCTTGTCGCATTCCTGATGTCCTCCTGTGGGGCGGAGCGAGCTACCGGCGCCCGCTGACGCGAGGGCGCAAGATACCGGGTTCTTCGGCCATTCATCAACCATTGTCGAACACAAGGAGCCGTCGAACTTGGGGGAATAATTCCGTGAGTTACAGCGCGGAGATGCTACCCTGACGAAAGAGAGACGTCAAGACAAAAACATGCTCCTGTAACAATCACTTACTAACGCTTCTAGACCCGCCCGACGCTGCCTCGGAGCAAATTCTGAACAATGCCATGCCTCCGACTTGCCGTCGCGTCTGCAATCAATTCGCCCATGCCTTCCGCTCTACGGGTTAGCGACCACATAGCAGTACATCTCATCTAAATCCCAGATGGCCCAATTCCAAACCCAAGCCGCCACGGTGATCCGCTCAACCCCGCTCTCCGAATTCACCCGCCACCTGGAGTTTCAAGTCAAAGGCAGCACCCACTTCGGCTTCGTTCCCGGCCAATGGATTTCCGTGAAGGCCAACAACGAAGAAGGCGAAGAGATCACCCGCGCCTACTCCATCGCATCGCCGCCCGAGACCGGACGCATCGCTCTTTGCCTGAACCGTGTGCATGATGGCTTCATGTCCAACCACCTCACCAGCCTCGCCGAAGGGGCGGAGATCGCCTTCCAGGGTCCCTTCGGAAATTTCATTCTGCATCCTCCCATGCGGGACACGATTTTCATCGCGACCGGCACAGGCATCGCCCCGTTCCGCTCCATGCTGCACTGGCTACTCGCCGATCCAGAACGTCATCAAGGGAAGAAACTATGGCTGCTCTTCGGCGCGCGCACCGAGCAGGAACTTTACTATCAAGACGAGTTCAAGAAGCTGGCGGCGGCCCACGAGAACTTCCATTTCCTACCCACCCTGAGCCGCGCAACGCCCGATTGGCACGGTCTTCAAGGCTACGTTCAGGAGCATGTAAAAGAAATCGTTGGCGACCGTAACAAAGAAGAGATGCACGCCTACATCTGCGGCCTCGACAACATGGTCAAAGCCAACCGCGAACTCCTGAAAAGCCTCGGCTGGGACCGCGCCTCCATCCGCTACGAGAAGTACGATTAGCTGGTTTTCCTCCGTCTACCCTGTGGTGAAGGAATTTTCTCCGCTACACTTGAACCAAAGCGTGCGCTTAGAGGGATGTGAAACATGTACGTTGCTGACAGCCATCGATACGACTCCATGCAATACCGCCGCTCCGGCCGCAGCGGCCTCAAGCTTCCCGCCATCTCTCTCGGCCTCTGGCACAACTTCGGCGGCGTCGACAATTTCGAGAATGCCCGCGCCATGCTCCGCCGCGCCTTCGATCTGGGCATCACCCATTTCGATCTAGCCAATAACTACGGCCCGCCCTACGGCTCGGCCGAAGAAACCTTTGGCCAGATATTCAAGAAAGATTTCCAGCCCTACCGCGACGAATTCATCGTCTCCACCAAGGCAGGCTGGGACATGTGGCCGGGCCCCTACGGAAACTTCGGCTCGCGCAAATATCTGCTCGCCAGTCTGGATCAAAGCCTGAAACGCATGAATCTAGACTATGTCGATGTTTTTTATCACCATCGCCCCGACCCCGAGACTCCGATGGAAGAATCGATGGGCGCGCTCGATACGGCAGTGCGCTCTGGGCGCGCGCTCTACGCCGGCATCTCCGCCTACAACGCGGAGCAGACTGCGCAAGCCGTAAAGATTCTTCGCGAGCTGGGCACGCCCTGCCTGATCCACCAGCCCAGGTATTCGATGTTCGTGCGCGACCCCGAGCAGGGACTGCTTGATGTGCTTGAGGAGGACGGAGTCGGGTGCATTGTCTTTAGTCCGCTGGCGCAGGGCTTGCTGTCGGACCGCTATCTCTCGGGGATTCCCGAGGACTCGCGGGCGGCGCGGGATTTTTTTCTGAAGAGGGCAAGCATCGATGACAAGACGCTCGCTAAGATACGGGCGTTGGATGCGATCGCTCGGGGGCGCGGGCAGACTTTGGCGGGGATGGCGGTGGCCTGGGTCCTGCGCGACCCGCGGGTCACGAGCGCCCTGGTCGGGACGAGTAAGGTCTCGCAGGTCAACGACAACGTGGCCGCTCTTAAGAACTTACAGTTTTCGGCGGACGAGCTGCGGGCGATTGATGCGGCGCTGGCGGCTTCATGACCGGGGCCAGACGGGATGCTCCACGTGGAGCATAGTGGCGGAGCGCTCCACGGGAAGCATAGTGGCGAATGCTCCACGTGGAGCAATTGACATTTATGTTAGTATGAATATGTACTTACAATGAGGTTGATATGAAACAAAAGAAACGGGTTATCAAGCGGCGGAAGAAGGGCGGAAAAATCGCGAAGCTGGCGGCGGCGGCCGGGTTGCGCTTCGGGCAGCGGAAGCGTCCGCTGCACTTGCCGGAGGAGCTTTCGGGGATGTACAAGGTGGTGAAAAAGCCGGTTACGCTGCGGCTGGATGCGGACATTCTGTCGTGGTTTCAACGGGATGGGCGGGGATACCAGACGCGGATCAACGAGGCTCTGCGGAAAATTATGGTGGCTGAACGGGCTTGATACCCAGGTTAGCGCCGAAAACCCCGGCGCGAACCTGGGGCACCAGGCGGAGTCCCCCCTCAAATCTCGCCCTTCAAAGAACTAACGGCGGGGCGGCCGGCTGCAAGCATTTGCAGATTGACAGGTCGGCTACTGCTGGACATAATCCTAGCCACGCTTTGGGCGCGCTTGCTCTTTGCTGACGCCTCGAAACACCCCTCCCTTAGCGGCTTTTGATTAGCATTGCGGCCTCGACTGACCGAGAGGCCGATTCTCGCGACAACAATTTGGAGAGTGTGCCGTGCACATGAAAACCGGGACTTCAAAGACTCGATTGGCGCCGTGGATGATGCTGCTTGCTGCTCTGTGTTTTGTGGCTCGCGTGCACGCGCAGGTTACTCCGCTGGGCGACACTTACACTAACAGCGCCGATCCTACTACTAACTATGGCGCTCAGAAGACGCTTGATGTCGACGCCGCGAAGGAGATCACTTACATCGAGTTTAATCTCGCGTCGGTGCCTGCGGGAGCGAGCATCAGCCAGGCTACGCTGAAACTTTATGTCAACACCGTGGTCACGGCGGGCGCGTTCGAGTTATATGCGGTCAACGGCACGTGGACGGAGAGCGCACTTACTTATGACCTCGCTCCCGCTCTCGGGAGCGTGATCGATGCGAGCGTGCCGATCACTACGGCGGATAAGAACCAATACATTTTGATTCCGATGACTTCGACGGTGCAGGGATGGTTGAACACGCCGGCGACGAATAACGGTATTGCGCTGGTGGCGATTGGCACATTCAATGCGACGTTTGACAGCAAAGAGACTGCAACTACCAGCCATCCGCCGGAGCTGGATATTGTGTTTGCGGGAGGCGGAGGCAGTGGGATTACCGGGATCGACACGGCTGCGGGGAGCGGGTTGATTGGCGGCGGCACGAGCGGGACACTGAATTTGTCGCTGACGAATACCTGCGCGGCGAACCAGGTGCTGGAGTGGAATGGGACGGGCTGGGCGTGCGCGTCGGTTGGCACTGGGACGATCACCGGGGTGACGGCGGGAACGGACCTCACTGGTGGAGGGACGAGCGGGAACGTGACTTTGAATCTGAATACGGCCAATGTACCGCTGTTGGCGGCGGCCAACACCTTCACTGGGAATCAGACGGTGAGTGGAAATCTTAGCGCAACTGGAGTAGTTTCGGGCAGCGCCTACCAGATTGGAAGCAGCCTGTTCGCTTACGGAAGCACATCAACTGACAACGCGTTTCTCGGCTTCGCAGGAAACGCCACTATAACCGGCACCGCCAACACCGGCACGGGCTACGGAGCGCTTGCCAAGGCAACTTCGGGCGGTGCAAACACAGCCAGTGGCTTCGGTGCGCTCGCTTTTGATACCACCGGTCAAAATAATACCGCCATTGGCCTCAGCGCTCTCTATCGTACGACGACGGGCAACTTGAACTCGGCGATAGGCGTTGATTCGGGTGTAACCGCCGACAATTCTTCATTAACAGGGAGTAACAACACCGCCCTCGGAACGGCGGCCGCATTCGGAACCGGGTCTCTCAACAATGCCACGGCAGTCGGCGCCTACACTCTCGTTGGGGAAAGCAATGCCCTTGTACTGGGGAGCATCAAGGGCCTTGCCGGCGCCACGTCGAATGTCAACGTGGGCATCGGCACCTCGACTCCTGACTTCCCGCTGGATGTCGTGGGAACGATTAACTCCTCAACAGGCTTCAGCCTGGGGGAGATAGGCTTCGCCTTCGGCACCTATGGAAATCAAAACGCATTTGTCGGCTTCGCGGGAAACACAGCGATGACGGGCGGCGGAAACACCGCCGATGGCGCGTTGGCTCTTTTCAACAACGCTGCCGGTACCAATAACACGGCTGTTGGTGCAAATGCTCTCCCCGGCAACACTGATGGCAACAACAACTCGGCGATTGGCTTCAATGCGGGGAGCACTCCGAATGGCGTTCTAACCGGTAGCAACGACACGTTTTTGGGGGCCAATGCCGTTACCAATTCCGCAAGCCTCACGAATTCCACAGCGATCGGCGCCAATGTCGAAGTCGAAAGCAACAATGCCATTGTGCTGGGCAGTATTAAAGGTCTAAACGGTGCCACTTCCAGTGTCGGAGTGGGCATCGGCACGTCGGCTCCCGCCGCGACCCTCGATGTGCACGACAATGGTCTCGGCGGCAATACGATTTCTGCGACCACGTCCGCGTTGAATAACGCTGTCTACGGCGTTAACACAGCCACCAGCGGCAGCGGGGCGAATGGGGGATATTTCACGACCTCAAGCCCACAGGGCAGCGGCATTGTGGCGCAGAACTTCGGGACCGGCGGCAGCGATTATGCCGCGTACCTGGTGGGCAATGTTTTCATCTCCGGCAATGTGAGCAAAGGCGGAGGCTCGTTCAAGATTGACCACCCGCTTGATCCCGCGAACAAATATCTCTATCACTCGTTTGTTGAGTCGCCTGACATGATGAACATCTACAACGGCGTGGCTGCGCTGGATGCGCATGGGTCGGTGTGGATCACACTGCCGGACTATTTTGAGGCGTTAAATCAGGATTTTCGCTATCAACTTACTTCGATGGGCAGACCGCAGCCGAGTCTTTATGTGGCCAAAGAGATTTCCGGGAATCGCTTTAAGATTTCTGGAGGCAAGCCGGGCGGAAAAGTTTCGTGGCAGGTGACCGGCATTCGCCATGACGCCTACGCTGACGCCCATCGCATTCGAGTCGAGGAAGAGAAGCCGCCGCAGGAGCAGGGACGCTACTTGCATCCGGAGTTATTCGGAGCACCTGCCGAGCAGGCGATCGGGTATCCGGCGCCGCCCGTGACGCGGCAACCCGAGATGCAGGCCGAGGGCGGACACTGACAGTGATGTTTGCTCAGGCGGAGCGGGCTGTGTTCCACATTATGCTTACGATCCACCAGCGAGACTTGTCGTTGAAGAGTTGGATACTGTTTGCGCTCTGGTCGAAGGGAGCGGCGGTTGGGCTGCGAAGAGAGTCGTAGGAGCTTAGTACGTGGGCGATTTGGCCGTAGGTTTTCGTTTCGCGGCTGGACTCGCGCTCCCAGAAGTTTTCGGTGGCGAAGATGGGCTCGAGGCGGCGAATGAAATCCTCGATGGTGAGAAGGCGTGCGCGGGCCGGTTCTCCGGGAGTGGAGACTACGGGGATGATGCGCGCGTCGGGCAGGAAGAGAGAGCGGAGGCGGTCCCAATCGCGGGGCTGGCCGGCGGGTCCGGAGAGGACGTCGTAGAGAGCGTTGAGGATGGCGTCGATGGTGGCTGCGTCGGAGGGGTGGGGAGTGGTTGGCATGGGGTTTCGTTATTGTTGTGTCGATCGCCTGGCGGTGTGTTTGTCTTCGTAGACAGTCGAACAGCTTGATTATACTTAGAGGCCGATGGCGAGTGGGCGCGTTGCGGCTTTCGAAGAGTTGTTTCCGCGGATTTGTATCCGGGGTGCGGGTGTAGTTGCTGGCGTGTGGCTTGTGCTTTGGCTGATGTTCAGCGTTCCTTCCTTGTTTGCTCAGACTGCCGCGGCAGCGGGGCCTTCGCCTAACTTGGCCGCGCAATCTCGCGGAAGCACTTCTGCGAAAGAGTCACGGAATGCCGTGGCGGGCGCCGCGGCGATTCGGTTCGAGAATGTCATTGAACAATCGAAGATCAAATTCAAGCTGAAGAACAGCGTCAGCCCACAGCATTACACGTTTGAGACGATGACGGGCGGGGTGGCGGTTTTTGATTACAACAATGATGGCCTGCTGGATATTTTTTTCACGAACGGCGCGGCGATTCCGTCGCTGGAAAAGAGCGATGACAGCTACTCGAACCGCCTCTTTCGAAATAACGGGGATGGCACTTTCACCGATGTGACCGAGAAGGCGGGGCTGAAGGGCATCGGGTATTCGATGGGAGTGGCTGCGGGCGATTACGACAACGATGGATTTGTCGATCTTTATGTGGTGGGGTTCAACCGCAACCAACTTTTTCATAACAACGGAGACGGCACGTTTACCGATGTGACGGAGAAGGCGGGGGTGGGCGGTTTTGTGCCGAAGCTCGGCAAGGCGTGGTCGGTGGCGGCGGGATGGTTCGATTACAACAACGACGGGCGTCTGGATTTGTTTGTGGTGAACTATCTGAATTACAGCATCAAGACGGCGGCGCTGTGCGGATATAAGGGGCTGCCGGCTTATTGCGCGCCGCTGGATTTTCTGGGAACGCCGGACATTTTGTATCGCAATAATGGCGACGGGACGTTCACAGATGTTTCGGAACAGTCGCACATTTCGCAATACATCGGGAAGGGGATGGGGGTGTCATTCGCGGATTACGACAACGACGGATTTATGGACATCTTCGTGTCGAACGACACTTTCGAAAATTTTCTGCTGCATAACAACGGAGACGGAACTTTTACCAATGTGGCGGCGCAGGCGGGAGTGGCGTACAACGCATATGGCAAGGCGATCGCGGGGATGGGCACGGATTTTCGCGACATCGACAATGATGGGAAGCCGGATATTTTTGAGAGCGCGATGTTTGGAGAATCGTATTCGCTATACAAGAATGTTGGCGACGGCCAGTTTGAGGACGTGAGCGGAGCGGCGGGATTGAGCGCGCTGACCAGCCGTTCGACGGGATGGGGCGTGGGCGTTTTTGATTTCGACAATGACGGGAACAAGGACCTGTTCACCGCGAATGCCGACATTCTGGACAATGCGGTGGAGTTGGCGCACCGGCCTTATCCGCTGGCGAACCGGGTGTTTCGCAACAAAGGCGGGATGACGTTTGAGGATGTGAGCGCGACGGCGGGAGCGGCGTTCGGGGTTCCGGCTGCGCACCGGAGCGCGGCATTTGGCGACCTTAATAATGACGGCAAGATCGATGCGGTGGTGACGGTGCTGAACGGGGCGCCGGAGATTTGGATGAACCGATCCGGGGTGCAGAGTGCGACGCAAAACCACTGGATCATTTTGAAGCTGGTGGGCGTGAAATCGAACCGCGACGGGCTGGGAACGAAGGTGAAGATCACGACTGCTCTGGGCTCGCAGTACAACGAAGCGACGACGGCAGTGGGCTACAACTCTTCGAGCGACAAACGCGTGCACTTCGGGCTGGGATCGGCGGGCGCGGTGGACAGCATTGAACTGACGTGGCCAAGCGGGATCAAACAGGTTTTGAAGAATGTTAAGGCGGACCAGATATTGATGGTGACGGAGAGTGGCGGGTGAGTGAGAGCGCGAGGTAGCGCGCTGCGTGTTTTCAAAAGTATTTTTGCAAAAGTTTTGTTTTTGCGAAGTTTATTTTTGTGTTTGATTGGCCGCGAGACGCTGTGCCAGATCGGTTTGGCTGTTGCGGATTAGAAGGTCGTTGAGTTGTTGCAGGAGTTCGGGATTATTTCGGCCGTAGGCGGCGGCAGTTTCGGCGGTGAGGTTGGCGTCCGAGATTTTTCCGGTGCGGAAGTAGGAATCGCTCAGCATGTAGAGCAGCTCGGGCGACATGGTTCGGGATTTTGAGAGTTGTTCGGCGGCGTCAGAAAATTGGCCCTGGCGGTAGTGGGCCTCGCCGAGTTCGGCGATGGCGAGCTGATAGCTTGGGTCGGCCGCGAGTTCGGCTTTAAATTCAGCCTCTGCTTTGGTTAAGTCACCCGCTTTCAGGGCGACGATTCCCTGATAGGTGTGGGCTCCGCGAACGGTGGGCTGCAGAACGAGCGCGCGATGAAGGTTGCGAAGGGCATCCTCTTTGTCTCCGGCGAGGAGAAAAAGTTTTCCGACAAAGACGTAGGCATCGGCGGGAGTGGCGGGCGTTCCCTTGAAGCGGTCGCGATAGAGCTGGAGCGCCGCGTCTTCGCGATGCTGGGCGAGCAATTTGGCGGCGGGAGCCTTGATAGGAGCTTCGCGCTCGTCGCTCTCGAGGGAGCGGCCGAAGGTGAGCTGCTCCATCATTAACTGGTGGAGAGCTGTTTCGTGCTGGGCGTCGGCTGTTTTGCCGAGGCCGGCATAGGCGTGGGCGAGATAGAAATGCGTTAGCGGACGCGTGGGAGCGAGGCGGACGACCTGCTGCAATTTGTCGACGGCGGCGGAGTAGTTTTTAAGTTCGAGTTCGCACTGGCCGAGACCGAGGAGGGCTTCGACGTTGTCGGGCTTGAGAGCGAGGATGCGTTCGAAGGATTGTTTGGCATCGGGCCATTGGGCGAGTTTGGTGTCGGCGTCGGCGAGCAGTTGGAGGGTGGGGACGTCGGTGGGCTGGGCGTCGAGGGCGCGCGCGGCATACTGCGCGGTGCCGGGGAGATCCATCAACTTGAAATCGGTGAGAGCGATGTCGTAATCGATGCGCGGGAGAGTGGTGTCGGCGTGCAGGGCTTTGAGGAGCCAGGGCAGCGCGGCGTCGCAATCATCGGTGGCGCAGAGTAGTTCGCCGAATTTTTGCATGGCGGCGGGGTTGTCGGAATCGAGCTTGAGAGTTTGGCGATAGGCGGCGAGCGCGAGGTCGTCGTGTCCGTTGAGGTGGTAGGCCTGGGCGAGATAGAACTCGGCGTCGCCATCGGTGGGCAGAAGGCGAACGCAGTGTTCGAGGAGCTTGAGGGCTTCGGCGTTTTGTCCCGCGGCGAGTTTGTGGGTGCCGACTTCGAGGAGGAGGTCAGGGTCGCTGGGCGCGAGTTTGAGAGCCTGCTCGAAGGCGGCGGCGGCTTCGGAGGGATGGCCGGATTCCTCGAGCAAGAGGCCCTTGAGCTTGATGGCGGGGGCGAATGCAGGATGTTGATCGAGGATGCGGAGGACGAGCGACATGGCTCCCTGCTTGTCACCGTGCTCGGAGAGATCGAGGGCTTGCTGGAGCTGTTGCATGGCGGGCGAGCCGGCGGAGTGGGGCTTGTTTTGCGCTTGGGGATGGAGTGGGGCCGACAAGAGAGCTGCGAGAATCAGGAAGCTGGCTAACCGAAGCGCGGGCGTTCGTGTTGTGCGGGGGTGGGACTTCACGACCGCAGTTTAACGCCACGGAGATGGCAAAGGGAACTTGAGCCAGGTGAAAGCTCGACGGGGTGTGGAATCCGAGGTCTCGAAGAGCACGAGACATTGGGCACACGGCGCTGCTCAAGTTGACAGTGAATTTGTATCCGAAAGTTGAAATGATGGCGCTACGGGCCGTCGGTGACGATGTGCGATGGTCGGGGAGCGGATCCGATGCTTAGGAAAGTTTGTTGCTCTGGGGCGGGGTACTGCGAAAAGCCCATGGTGCTGTCGGTGGGGTACCCCCCCTTCGCAACGTGCGCGAAGGATGGGGCACCCGGCGTGGATGGGTTGTCCGGTGTGGATATGGTCTCCGGCGACGGGGAGACCGCTGAGTGTGCGCTCGCGGTGGATGTTGCGGTCACTTTGAGACTGGCTTGTTCGCGCTTGGCTTGGGCGATGGTTTGCTGGAGCAGGGTCCAGTCGCGGGTGACTGCTTTTTGCGAGAGGCCTTTGGCCGGAGCGTGGCGGAGTTCGGATTGGAGACGGGCTTCGATGATGCGCTGGACGAGTTCGGGCGGCGCTGTGCTGTTGAAAATGTTTTCGGCGGATGCGCCGATGCTGACCTGGTGCTCTCCTAGCTGCATTTGAAGGACGGGCGCGTTGTGGTCGTCGAAGCTGGTGCGGGCTTTGGATTGGAGACGCTCCCAGGATTTGTCGGGGCCGAAGTGTTTTGCTGCGGGATCGGTCTCGGCCAATAGCTGCTTCAGCTCGCGCTCGTAGGTTTTGCGATCTTTGCGAGCTATGGGCGGCTCGGGATTGCTGCCGGGATTGAAGACCAGGGCGTCGCGATCGGGCTGGAAGCGGCCCGCGCCTGTGCCAACGTAGACGGCGACTACGCAGCCGGCGAAGATGGGGCTGGCGATGGCGCTCGGCACGATGTACTTCTTCGATTTGAGGAACGACTCGACTACTCCCTTGGAATTGGAGCTGCGCGGCATGCTGCCGGGAACCTGCGCGATGACGAGGCGCGCGGCGGCGTGGCTCGGGTGACGGGATTCGTATCTTACTAACAATTTTGAGATCTGCTTGGGGGTGGTGATGCCGACGTCGGCGACGACGCTGCGATGGAGCGATTTCGGGTAATAGAAATTGATGATGTCTTTGGCGAAGTCGGCGCAGTTGCGGGTGAGCAGATGGAAATGCGACTGATTAGGAGACGAGTTGAGACGGCGGATGAGCGCGGCGTCTTGTTCTGGCGTGGTGTCGATTTCGTAGCCGTAGATGGTGCGATCGTAGGACGAGCCGACTAACTGATACCAGTTGCCGCGCGGAGTGGTGCTGTCGGCGTTGTCGGGGACGATGCTTTCGAGATGCTGGCGACGATAGCTGTCGCGCAGGAAGGCGACCATTTTTGCGTCGGCGAAAAGAGGAATGTCTTCGGGACGGTCGACGGCGTAGAGATAAGGAATGAGCGAGATGGCAAGCCAGTCATATCCGGCGACGCCATCGTAGCGGCTGAGGACGACTCCGGTTTCGCCTTCGGCGCAGGGGCGGAGGACGCGCGGGTCGTCGTTATTGGCGCAGATGTTTGAGAGATAGACGGCGGCGTGGCCGGTGCCGGTGAAAAAACCCATGTGTCCATAGGGCTCTTCGAGGAGCAGGGTGGCCGAGGCGCTGGCCAGCGACGCCGCGGCTAGCGGCAGGACTGCGGCGATCAGGGCGGCTCGAATTGGATGGACGTTGGGGGACATGGTTTGTTTTTGTCGTCGGTCGTCTTTCGTCAGCCGTAGCCTTCAGCCTTCAGCCTTCAGCCTTCAGCCTTCAGCCTTCAGCCTTCAGCCTTCTCAGACTAAGGTAAGAACACGGATGCGGGGGAGAAGTTGCTTGTGCCGAAAGTATTAAGTCTTGGAACTGCAATGTGTTAGCTGGGGGTAATCCTTAGATTGGGCGGGAGTTTGCCTTAAGGGGCTTGACTTGCCCTGGGGCGGGTTGGGTTGAACTTTTGAGTTGAGCGGGCGACGGATCAGGTGGCTTCGATTTACGAAGCTGTGGAGCGCTGGGCGGATTGTTTCAGGAATAATTCCTGGCTGTTGTGCTCACGGCGGTGGGTGTGGCGGGGGTCGCGCGTGTAGGTGCCGTCGGAGTTCATGTGGCGGGCTTTGACTACTTCCTGAAGATAAGTGCCGAGGACTTCGTCGCGGATGTGGCGGACGAGTTTGTGATCCTGAACGGGGAAGGCGAGTTCTACGCGGCGGTTGAGATTGCGGGGCATCATGTCAGCGCTGCCGAGGTAGACCTCTTCGCGCTCGCCATTGCGGAAATAGAAGATGCGGCTGTGTTCGAGGAAGCGGCCGACGACGCTCGAGACGCGAATGTTTTCGCTGACGCCGGGGACTCCGGGACGGAGACAGCAGATGCCGCGGACCAGGAGATCGACTTTGACTCCGGCCTGCGAGGCTTGGTAGAGAAGCTGGATGATGCGGCGATCGACGAGCGCGTTCATCTTGAAGATGAGGTGGCCGTGGCCATCTTTTTTGTGGTGGTCGATTTCCCGGCGGATGAGGTGCTCGATTTGATCGCGGAGATTGACTGGGGCGACGAGGAGTTTGCGGTATTCGACCTTCGCGGAGTAGCCGGTGAGGTAATTGAAGAGGTCGGTGCAATCCTCACCGATGGCTTCGTCGCAGGTGAGCAGGCCGATGTCGGTGTAGAGCTGGGCGGTGACGCTGTTGTAGTTGCCGGTGGAGAGATGAACGTAGCGGCGGATGCGGTCTTTATCCTGGCGCACGACTAAGGCGGCCTTGCAATGGACTTTGAGATTCATGAGTCCGTAGACGACGTGAACGCCTTCGCGCTCGAGCTTTCTTGCCCATTCGATGTTGCTCTCTTCGTCGAAGCGGGCTTTGAGTTCGACGAGGACTGCGACCTGCTTGCCATTGTCGATGGCTTCGAGAAGGGCTTCGACGACGGGCGCGTTGCGGCCGACGCGGTAGAGCGTGATTTTGATGGCGAGCACGGCGGGATCGCGCGCGGCTTTTTGCAGAAAGGCGACGGTGGGCTGAAAGGAGTCGAAGGGATGGTGGAGGATCACATCCTGGCGGCGAATGGCGGCGAAGATGTCGTCACCTTCTTCTTGCGGTTGAAGGGCGGGAACGATGGCGGGGACGAAGGGCATCTCTTTGAGATCGGGACGATCGATGGAGAGAAGATGCTTGAGCCGGCTCAGGGCGAGTGGGCCGGTGATCTTGTAGACATCTTCGTGCTCGAGTTCGAGATTTTTGAGGAGGATTTCGAGGATCTCGGAGGGCATGTCGTGATTGACTTCGAGGCGGACGACATCGGCGAAACGGCGCTGCCAGACGCCTTCTTCGACGGATTCGAGGAGATCGCCGGCTTCGAGTTGTTGAATGGCGGAATCGGCGTCGCGCGTGACGTGGAAGGGATGAGCTTCGAGGACCTCCATGCCGGGGAAGAGCGATTGCAGGTTATGAACGATGAGCTGCTCGAGCCAGACGAAGCGCAGGGATTTGGGCGCGGGGCGGGATGTAGTTTTGGAATCTTTTTTGGCGTCGGACTTTTTTGCGTCTTTGCGGGAATCCTCGATGAGAGCGGTGAGATTGACGAGCTGCGGGAGGCTGTCTGGAACTTTGACGCGGGCGAAGCGCTCGACGCCTTGCGCGTCGCGAATGAGAACGGCGAGGTTGAGGCTGAGATTGGAGATGTGCGGGAAGGGACGACCGGGATCGAAGGCGAGCGGGGTGAGGGTGGGGAAAACGGTCTCTGAAAAATAGCGGTTGGCGGCGTCTTTGTCGGCGGGAGTGAGGTGCGCGTAATCGCAGACGTGAATGCCTTCCTTTTTAAGCTGCGGCAGGAGTTGATGACGGAGGCAATCCTGACCGGCTTTGTAGAGCTCGGCAATGTGTTCGCGGATAGCGGTGAGTTGCTGCGCGGGAGACATGGCGTCGGGTCCGGACTCGGCGGCGACTCCGCTGGCGAGCTGGCTTTGGAGACCGGCTACGCGGACCATGAAAAATTCGTCGAGATTGGAGCTGACGATGGAGAGAAATTTGAGGCGCTCGATGAGAGGATTTTGCTCGTCCTGCGCTTCATCGAGAACGCGAGACTGAAAGGCGAGGAGGCTGAGCTCGCGGTTGACGTAGAGGGAGGGATCATCGAGCGAGGGAGTTTGCGGCGCGGAGTGATTGTTGCTGGGCGCGGGATTGGCGCGGCGCTTGCGGCGGGAGAGACTGGCTCCATTTTTAGGGGCGGTGGTTTGGCTGGCGGCCATTCGGATGACTAGTGTACTAGAGCTGTTTCGCGGGATTGTTACGGGATGGTTACAGAGAGGATGTGAACGCAGCCGATTTTTATTGCCAGGTCGCGTTGTGGTGCTGTAGCCACCAGCAGGGCGGGTTCCAGGTGGAAGATGCGTACTGCGGAAAGAGCGAGCGGGAGCAGGGCTGATTGCTGGTGCCGAGATAATCGTATTCGGCTTTGTTGCCTTTGAGGGGAGTGGAGAGGAATTGGTCGACGGCGACGGCGCTCATGCCGGAGCCGCGCAGCTGGCGCACGTGGAAGACGGCGAAATCGAGGACGTAGAGGATGACGAGCGTGAAGAGAAGATACTTGGCGGCATCTGCGAGGATTCGCACGGTGGGCGCGGGGCGCAAGGGTATCGTAAAGCATTTGTGGGGTGCGTGCCAGATGTGGACGGGCGGGCGCGCATCAAAAAAATAAGGGCGCGGCTTGTAGCTGCGCCCTTTCACTGCTCCATCTTTAGGTTTTAATTTTGACGCCTGAGTTCTGCTTTTTGCTGCTTCGATCTGCTTATTGCTGGTCGGAGCTGGGCGGCGACATCTGGCCTCCCTTTTGATGATCGTGCATGCGCTGTTCGCGGTTGGCCTGCATCTCGTCCCACTTTTTTTGCTGCGTGGGATCGAGGATGGCGCGGACCTGATCGCCTGAGGCCTTGTGGATATCCATCATCTTGGAGTGGCGGTCATCACGCGACATGGAGGAATCGCCGTGCATGGATTGCATTTGCGATTGCTCGGATTTGAAGATTTCCTGAACCTTGGTCTGCTGGTCGGGAGTGAGGTTGAGTTTCTTGGTGAGCATCTCGGCGTGCTTTGCGGGATCCATTTCGCCGTGGCCGTGCCATTGCTGCTGCTGGGCGTTGGGCGCTGACTGATCGGGAGCCGCGTTTTGGGCAAACGCCGGCGCCGCGTAGATTAGGCCCGCGAGGCTGAGCGCGAGCAGGGAATGTTTAAGCATGTAGTTCCTCCTAAGTTGGTTAGATCGAATTGGCCTAGAGGTATGAACGTAATTATGACCTGATAGTTGTGGCGGGGGGTGGGGTTTTACGAATCTTTACTTCTTTACTCCGTTACGAATCTTTACTTGCGGTAAGAGTCGGCGGTCGGCAGTCGGCTCGTTGGTCGGCGGTCGTTGGTCGTTTGGAAGGCTGCTGCGATTGTGATTGCTTGCTGATGTTGATGGCTGGAAAGTGACTGGCGGCACTCAATCGACAAAATTATACAGTCTGATGGGGCAAGCCGGGCTATGATCCGAAATCGGCCATTGGCACCGAAAGCAGTGGCGCTTCGACTGCGATTGAGTGTTGCGTTGCGACGCTCAATCTTTGCTCAGCATGGCAACTTTGGGAAGCATCTTTTTTTGGCGAGGACTGCTGCTGGCAGTGTTGGTGGCGGCGGCGGGCGATTGCGTCTGGGGGCAGACGGCAGCAGCGGTTTCGGAGTTGTCGGCGGCCCAGGGCGGGATTATTCACGGCGTGGTTAAGTCGGGGAACATGCCAATCCCGGGCGCGGCGGTGGTGATTTCGACTGGTTCATCGACATCGTCAGCACAAACTTCATCATCAGCTTTGCCGGCTCCTTCCTCACCTGCATCTGTTCCATCCACGGCTGAATCTTCTTCATCTTCTTCATCCAGTTCTCCGTCGACTATGGGCTTGAAGATTACTGTTTGGACGGAAGTGGATGGGAGTTACTCGGCGGCGGTTCCTAGTTATGGGAGTTACTTAGTGCGCGTGCAGATGATGGCGTTTGCTGCCGGCTCGCAGACGGTGGTGGTCGACGCGGCGCATGCGAATGTGCCGGCGAATTTTGAATTGACGTTGCAGTCGAGGACTCGGGAGTCGACTGCGCCGAGCCAGGTGGCGGGAGCGCAGCCTCGGCGAAACGGCGCGTCGGGAGCGGGATCGCGAGGATTCCAAAGTCTTTCGGCGATGGAGAATTCGGGTGCTTCCGAGGGCGGGGGGAATGCGATCAGCGATGTGGTGCCATCGGGGATGCCGGTGCCGGGGATCGATCCGAATAGCGCGACCGAGTCGATTGCGGTTTCGGGGAATAGTTCGAACGCGTTGAATTCGATGAGTGGCGATCAACTGGAGCAGCGCATTAATGACGCG
>JBAWAI010000062.1:0-1849 GCA_049589215.1 Terriglobales bacterium
ATTCGGGGAGCGGTGTGTAGTTTCACGGTGGTTTCGCTCTTAGCTCTGTCGCTGGCCGCGTTGGGTGGGCTGGCTGGAGCGCAGACTCGGGACATTAAACGGGTTGGGGGTTCTGGCGGGTTGGCGGCTAGCGGGGCGGGGGGACATCGCGGGAATGGCGAGGGTCCGCATCCTGCTTTTCTTGCCGATGATGTCCTCTACAACTTCTGCGGCGACAGATTCAGCCTCAGCATGTGGAACGGCTATTTGTGCGTCGATGAAAACCCGGTGGCCGGGCTTTTTGCGGACCTCTCGGGCAACGGCAACTTGTACGGGACCGATCTGGGACCAGGAAACTCCTATCTTCGGGCTGAGTATGAGGACCTTTACCCCACGGGATCGGTGTTCATGGTGAACTCCGCGGGGCAAACGACGACACTGCACCAATTTCAGCCCGGAGAGGACGGGCAATGGCCGGTAGGTGGCGTGGTCCAGGACTCCGCGGGCAACCTATATGGCACGACGGAATTCGGCGCCACCTTTGGCACCGCCAATAACAGTGGCATCGTGTACGAGATTGAAGCACCCATCCAGATGGGCGCTACTTACAAAATTCTCTACCAGTTCCAGGGTGGAACCCTCGACGGGGCGAACCCGGTTGCCAGTCTGGCACTGGACACGCAGGGGAACATATACGGCACAACGGAATATGGCGGGACTCACAATGCGGGCACGGTGTTCATGTTGTGTGCTCCGGGAAGCACGTTTCCTTATCCTTGCTCGGGGGCGTCGGGTTGGCAAGAACACCTGCTCTACAGTTTTGGGAATTACCAGCAAGATGGAATGTATCCGGCAGCCGGTTTAAGCCTTGGGTCAACTATTGGCACCCCAGTCTTTTATGGCACCACGGTGGGAGGCGGCAATTCAGATCCCTCTTGCACCGATCCTTCCGGCGGCAATACCTGCGGCACGTTATTCACAATTACGTCACCGTTCAGCGGTGCGTGGTACGAGACGGTCCTCTGGGACTTTCAGGGCGGCACGGGCGATGGAGAGAATCCGGTTGCTGGTCTGCTGCTGCAAGCTGGCAACTCCAACGGACCCGACCTCTATGGAACCACTGAGAACGGCGGATCGACTGGCACGGGCGCGGTTTTCGAATTGCAGCCGCCGACCTATGTTGGCAACCCGTGGAGTGAGGCATGGAGGTATAGCTTCCAAGGGGGCACCGACGGAGCGAACCCCACGGCAGGCCTAATATTCGACGGTACGCATTTTTACAGCACCACGCAAAACGGTGGCACCACCGGTTCGGGCACGGCGTTCGAAATTGCCGCCGCCGCCTCGACCGATACCGTGCTCTACAACTTCTGCTCCGCTGCCAACTGCACAGACGGCTATTCACCGCTCGGCGGTCTGGTCGAGGAAGCCTCATTCGGCAGACTGTATGGCACCACCTTCAGCGGAGGCAGCGGGTCTATAGGCACGGTGTTCGAGCTTTATACGCCCTGCCGATTCTGCGGGATCGTGTACCCATACTCGCTGAATTGGCAAACAGGATTTGTGGGCAAGATCAGCGGCGTGAAATACGTCAAGCTCACTAACCAGGGAAGCCAGACCATGGATATCAGCAGCATTGAGGTCAGTGGGGAGTTCGCTTTTGCAAAGGCTAAAAAAGGCGGCTGCACTGGCACTTTGGCTGCGGGAGCTACCTGCGTAATCGGTGCTACTTTTGATCCTACTCAAACCGGCCTATTAACTGGACAGATCACGATTACGGACAATGCTGACAACAGTCCGCAAACCGTGGCTCTTTCCGGAACGGGGGTCGAGTAACGACGCTCGTTAATCGTTAGTCTCCCATCCTTGC
>JBAWAI010000063.1:0-4106 GCA_049589215.1 Terriglobales bacterium
CAAAGTCTTGGCCACGGGAGCCTGCACGGCCCGCGACCGGAACCATCGCATGCCCAGCACGAAAAGAAACACAGGCAGCAGAAACGACCCAATGCCGAGGAATTGCAAAACCACGTCGGAAAGATAAGCGCCCAGAATGCCGACCCAGTTGCGCGCGGCATGTGATCCGGTCAGGACGGAAGCGCTGTTCAGCGAAGGATCAAGCGGCGAGTAAGACGCGAGCGCAAGGAAGAGGAGGAGCGCGGAGACGCCTAGCAAAAATCCGACCAGCTCATTGAGCCGCCGGTTCTTGCCGGGGACAAAGATCTTCGAGAAAAATGTCATGTGGCAGCGCCAGTTCGCGCCCAGGGCAAAGCCCAAACGCAAAACCGAGACGTGGCCAGAGCCTGATAATTATGACAAGAATTCAGCGGGTGAAACAACCGGCGAAAAGGTCAGGGTTGGCGAGTTGGGTGCGGGGTGCAGGGGGTATAGTAAGGTCTGCACCCGGAGAGCGCGATGACTGTCACCTTGCATCTCAAGCCCGAAATTGAGGCGGGGGTGTTTGCTCAAGCCCAGGCCAGCGGCATGACCGTAGAGGAACATCTTCTTTCTGTCGTGGAGGGAGCCGTGCTTCCGGCAATGCCGAAGGCGGAGCCTTCGGAAGAGCGGGCGGCCGCGTTCGAAGCCTGGTCAGCGGGCCACCGCTCGACGCCTGCGCTATCAGACCATGCCATCAGTCGCGACGGCATTTATGAGGGCCGCGACCACTGATGCGCGTGCTGATCGACACGAATGTCTTGCTGCGCAGCGTTCAACCGAACCACCTCTGTGCGGGCAAGCTACCGGCGCGGTCGCAAAGTTGATCCGGCGAAAAGACGGCGTCTTTTTCTGTTCTCAAAATATCGCTGAATTTTGGAATGTGGCAACCCGTCCAGCGGATCAGAATGGGCTGGGTTTCTCGCATGAGGAGGTGCTTCGCGAGGTTGTCAGCATCGAGAGATTACTGACTCTTCTTCCAGACATTCCGTCAGTCTATTCTGCTTGGAAAGAGATTGTAAGAATCCGTTGAGGTTTAGGAACTCATCCTCGCCGCCCAGACGAGCACCGCGATCCCCACGATGATGCGGTACATGGCAAACGGTGCGAATCCGCGTTTGCGCACCCAGCCCATGAACCACGCCACCGCCCCGTAGGCGACGATGAAGCTGACCACGAATCCAATCGCCAGCACCACCCACTGGTGCGGCGAGATCTCGGCCACGCCGATCGGATTGGCTTCATCTTTGCCGGCCACCGATTTATAAAGCGTATAAAGCGTGGCCAGCGTCATGGTGGGCATCGAGAGGAAGAAAGAAAATTCCAGTGCCGCCGCGCGCGACATTCCCGCCACCTGTCCGGCCGCAATCGTGCACATCGAGCGCGACGCGCCCGGAAACACCGCCGACAGAATCTGGCAGGCGCCAATCCAGATCGCCTGTCCGCCATGCACGTCATCCATCCTCCAGGTGTGAATCGGCGAACCCGGCGCGTCCGGCCCGGCCTTTTCCCACGGAGCCTTCATGGCGTCGATTACCCACATCACGATTCCGCCGATCAGCAGCGCCGATCCCATTACATAAATACTTTCGAGGTTCTTGCCGATCACCTTGGTCAGCAAAAACGCCGGCCCCGCCGTGATCACAAATGCGATCATCACCAGGCTTAGAGGATGCGTGATGTAATCGCAATCATGGTTCTCGCCCTCCGGCCAGGTCGAAATCAGCTTGGCGATATGCGCGCGGAAATAAATTGGCAGCACCAGGATCGCGCCCAGCTGAATGACGATCGAATACATCTTCCAGTAACCGCTCGAAAGCGGCACATGCATCAGCATCTCTGAGAGCCGCAGATGCGCCGTCGAACTGACCGGAAGAAATTCCGTCAACCCTTCAACAATCCCCAGCACAACAGACAAAAGATAGTCGTTCAAGTTTCCTCGTTCAGCAGCGCAAAGTTTTTTGGTGTCTTAGTATCTCAGACTTTTGTTACAAAGAAGTTAGACAGCTGGATTCGTGGTTGTTAGACGGCGCGCGCCTACGCCACGCCGGCGCACGGCGTCGATCCGCCTAATTCCCCTCCGCATAGCGCTTGAAAAAACTGTCGCTCTTCCACTGCGGCCGCCCATCCTCATCCGCCAGCTTCACCAGCACACGGCGCACAATCTCCTCATATAACGCGGCGGCCGGCAGGTTCACCGGCTGGTTCACATCATCAGAGGGCGCGTGATAGCGCATGGTCAGCCAGTCCTTAAAAATCTTCGTCTCGGGCGAGCCCGGCTCCGCGCTCACTCCCATCTCTACCGCCGGCACGCCATGGCGGATAAAGCTGTACTGGTCGCTGCGAACAAAAGCGTTGCGCAGTGGCTCCGGATCAGCCTGCACCTTCACGCCCAGCGGTTCCGCGACCTGCCGCACCAGATCGCCGAGGTCAGACTCCGCCAGCCCCTCCACCGTCAGCACCTTGAGCGGCACGATCGGCAGGAACATATCCACATTAATATCGGCCACCATCGATTTCGCCGGCACCGTCGGATGCGCGGCAAAATACTTCGATCCGAGCAGTCCCTTTTCCTCGCCCGTTACCAGCACCAGCAGAAGCGACCGCCGCAGCTTCTCCGGATGCTGTTTGAAATCCTCCGCCATATCGAGCACCAGCGCACTGCCCGACCCGTTGTCCATCGCGCCGTTATAAATGCGGTCGCCGTTGATCGGCTCGCCAATCCCGATATGATCGATGTGCGCCGAGAGCACCACATACTCATCCTTCAGCGCCGCGTCGCTCCCCGGCAGCCGCGCCACAATGTTCGCCGACTTGATGTGCTTCAACTCAACCCGCGTCTTCGCCTCCAGCGACACCGCCAGCGCAAAATGCGGCATCGCCTTTCGTTCTTTGCCGAGCGCCGCAATCTCCGCGAACGTGCGCCCCGAGCCGGCAAACATTTTCTCCGCGCTCGCCGGATTCATCACCGCATAGAGCTTCGCGCCTTCCGTCTCGTTGAACTCCGGATAGTCCAGATCCATCGACGGATGAGTTCGATTGAGCGCGATCCGCGACCACGGAATATCCATCGACGCCGGATTCGGCAGCGCCACCACGCCCACCGCGCCCGCCGCGTGCAGCGCCTTCCAACGCTCGGCCATGGTCTGATAGTGCGCCGCGAGCGCGCCCGGAATCTCAGCCGGCGAGCCGTTCAGTATCACCGCAATCTTGCCGCGCAAGTCGAGTCCGGCAAAGTCGTCGTAATTCGCCTCCGGAACCTTCAGCCCATATCCCGCAAAAACCAGCGGCGCGCTGACCTCGGGCGCCGGCATCACCCGCGTGCTGATGTAAGCATCTTCGCCCAGCATCAGCGGTTCGCGCTTGCCATCGCGCACCAGCGTCAGGCTCGAATCCTCCTCAACAATCTGCCGCGAAACAAATTTCACCGGCTGGTAGAAGAGGTGAACGCCCGCCGGCTCCGCGCCCGCCTTTCTCAACTGCTCGGCCGCATACCTCTCAGCGACGCGCTCGCCGCGGCTGCCCGTGTCGCGCCCCTCAAGTTTGTCGTCCGCGAGAAACTTGACATGCTCCCACCAGGACTTCCCGTCGAAGTCGGAGGCGGCATTCGCAGCCTCATTCGCAACCGGCCCACAATTCTTCGGCGCGCAATCGACCTGCACCGGCCCGCTACTCGAGGCGATCTCCAACCTCGCGCCCACGATCTGGCTCGTTCCCGGCTGCACCTCGATCTGCTGCGCCCAGCGCTTGAATCCCTGCTCCGTAACGGTGACTTCATAGGTGCCCGGCGGCAACTTCACCACAAACTTGCCCTCGGCGCCGCTGTACATCTCCGCCGGCGCGTTCGCGGGCGTGGGAGAAATCTCAATCCGCGCGTGATTCACCACGGCTCCCGTGACGTCGGTGACGACGATCATGACGGGCTCGGCGGGCGACGGTTCCTGTGACCACGCCGCACCCGCCAAAGCAAGCACGACGAAAGCAAGCACGACTGGAAGAGAGACGATTTTCGTTTTCATTTGAGGTCAACCCGTGCTGCTTCTTAAGAGGATCGATCAGCCACCTTATTATAGGAGACGAGTCACAGC
>JBAWAI010000064.1:0-1933 GCA_049589215.1 Terriglobales bacterium
GCCGATCACCGCTGCCACGGGGAACGCGATGTGGCGATACGCTATCGTCAGGTTGGGATGGAGTCCGCGAAGACGGGCTACGATCACGATTCCTGTGATGCCTAACAGCAGGCTGACGGCAAACGACAGCAGAGTGACAAGGAATGTGATTAGCAGAATCCGTGCCGGGACGATGTACCATTTGGGCTCATTGGCGGGATTTTTGCTGGGCGGCATTTCTGTTGATTGTAACGCCGCCGTAGTGGCTGGGCTTGGGGCGCTGCGTAGCGGGCGTTCGATGCTCCATGCGAGATTCCCCTCGGGGCAGGCTCTCGCCCCGCTGGTGAAGAGTCTGTTACGAAACTCAACGGAATATTCATCGCTGGGCGCGACTGAGGCTGGAGCTAGAGTGTTTCATGCGTCAGGCTCGAGCCAGCTTCGCGATCAGCGTCGGCGCGCCCAGCACGTGCAACATGCGTTTCAGGTTGTAGACCAGCACCGCCAGGCTCATTTCACTTTGCGCGCCTCGCTGGCCGCGCAGGAGAAAGCGCGGGTGGCCGAAGATCCAGTACTTCAGGCTGGCGAAGGGATGTTCCGCGCAACTGCGCCGCAAGCGCATGGCCTCTGCGGTCGCTCGCTGCCCCATCCGCTCCAGCGCCTCTTCGTGCAGGTGGCGATACACGGTGCGCCGCTTGGCTTGCGTGCAGCGGGTTTTCAGCACACATCCCCCGCAGGCTTCCACCGTGGCCTGGTAAAGAATGCGCGTGCGCTCTTTCTTCACGCCCTTCCGTTCCAGCGTTTGTCCCGCCGGACAATAAAACCGGTCCTGCTCTGCATTGTAAGAGAACTGGCTGCGGTCGAACGCACTGCCATCGCCCTGATTGTTAATGCTGCGCTGCACCGCCACGTGCGGCACGATTCCTTTTCGCTCGCAGGTTTCCGCCTGTTCGCCATTGGAGTATCCCGCATCGGCCACCACATGCAGCTCGGCCGGCCCGCCCAGCGCGGCTTTTGCCGCCTCCGCCATGGGCAACAGACTGCGCTTGTCGTTGGCTTCTGTCGTCACCGCCTGCGCTACCATGATCGCGTGCTCACTATCCACCGCGATCTGCACGTTGTACGCCGGCGCCGACGATCCGTGCGGCCCATGCATAAAACGCGCCTCCGGCTCGCGATCTTCCGCTAACTTCTTCAACGCTGCCGCCACCGCCGTTTCATCGATCTCGATCTCTTCTTCCTGGTCGGCCGCCTCTACCCGCTCCAGATAACGCTTCGCCGCCTCCCGCTCCGCCACTCGCACCGCGCTGCTCGCCGCCTGAAACTTCGAGCCGTCGATCGCCACCCACTCTCCACGCACCAACCCCACCGCCCGCGCCAAACTTACCAACTCCGCGCACGCTTCCGTGATCGCCGCGCCGTTCCGCCGCCGAAACTCGGCGATGCTCTTGTGGTCCGGCTGCAGCCGCCCCAAAAGCCACATCACCTCCACGTTCCGTTTACTCTCCGCCTCCAGTCGCCGCGACGAGCGCACCTGCTGCAAATAGCCGTAGAGATACAACTTCAGCAGAGCGCGCGGATCGTAGCCCGGACGCCCCGTCTCCGCCGCCTCGGCCCGCTCGAACCCCAATACCCCCATCTCCATCCCCTCCACAAACGCTTCGATCACTCGGCACACATGATCCCCCGGAATCAGTTCCTCCAAGGTCACTGGAAACATCGTTCCTTGCCCCCGCGCTTCCCCTTGAATAAATGCCATGCCCGCATCTTCCCACTCTTCTCTTCATCGCGCTAGAGTTTCGTAACAGACTCTTGCGGCCGGGAACGGCGCAGCCTGAGGAAGACGAAGTCATTGAGATCAAATTCTTCCCGCTGGGCACGGCCCTCCGGATGGTAATGAATGGACACATTCATGACGGCAAGACCATCTCTGGCGTTCTCTGGCTCAGTCAAAAAC
>JBAWAI010000065.1:0-2009 GCA_049589215.1 Terriglobales bacterium
GTCCCACCACCCATGCGCGTCGATTCACTCCATACACAATCGACAAAAGCAGAAAAGAAACCAGCAGCAGCAGGAGCGCCGTCGAGTTGGCGCTCGCGTATTGCGCATCTTGCACACGATCATAGATATCGATCGAAATCGTTCGCGTCACACCGGGAATATTCCCGCCCACCATGAGCACGACGCCGAATTCGCCCAACGTATGCGCAAAGCTCAACGTAAATCCTGTGACCAGCCCGGCTTTCGAGAGGGGAATGACGACCCGCCGAAATGTTTGGATTGGAGAATGGCCGAGCGACGCCGACGCGTTGAGCAATTTCTGATCAACCGCGCCAAACGCGGCGGCGAAGGGCTGCACCGCAAAAGGCAGGCTATAAAGCAACGACCCAATCACCAGGCCTTCGAACGTAAAGGCCAGAGTATGGCCGGTCATCGACTCCCACCAGCGCCCAATCGGGCTGCGCGAACCGAGAGCGACCAGAACGTAAAATCCCAGCACGGTTGGCGGCAAAACAATCGGGAGCGCGACCGCGGCCTCTACCAAAAATTTCCAGCGCCATCGCGAATAGGTCAGCCAGTAGGCAGCAGGTATTCCGATCGCCAGCAGCACGAACGAGACGATCGTAGCGAGGCGCGCCGAAAGCCAGAACGCCTCCCAATTCATTTCGATCGTGCCCCGCTCGGCTGGCCCTCGGGCAGCGTGAAGCCGTAACTTGCCAGCAGGGAAGTTGCCTCCGGGCCGCGAGCGAATTCGAGGAACGCGCGCGCCGCAGCCTGTTGCTTTGATTTCGAAAGTACAACCGCCGCCTGGTTCAGCGTGGGATACGCATCGAGCGGAACCGTCCAATACCGGCCCTTGCTCTTCATTGCGGGTGCCACCGCGTGTGAGAGAGCAACCAATCCCGCCTGCGCATTGCCCGACTCAACAAACTGCGCCGCCTGCGAAATATTTTCTCCGATGACGAGCTTGTCCGACACCTGATCGTAAATTCCGAAATGCCGCAAAGCGCCTGCCGCCGCGCGCCCGTACGGTGCGGTGGTCGGATTCGCAATCGAAATCTTCTTTACCGACGGCTCAAGTAAAGCCTTCATGCCCAGCCTGTCCAAATCAAGTGGCGAATCGTTCGGTACCCAGAGCACAAGCCGCCCGACCGCGTAGCGATAGAGCGTCGTTCCTGATGCCAGGCCTTCATCGACCAACTGTTGAGGGTACGCTTCATCCGCCGAAAAGAAAGCGTCGAACGGCGCGCCGTTTCTGATCTGATTGGTCAGGTTGCCCGAAGCCCCAAACGAGAGCTTGACCGTTTGCCCGGTCTTCTTTGTATAGGCCGCGACGACGTCGGGCAGCGCAGCGCTCATATCGGCGGCTGCCGCAACGGTAATTTCCTGTGCGCTAGCGAAGCTTGCCGCGGCCAATAAAAGTAAAGCCAAAAATCTGTTCATAGTAAATCCTTGTAGTAGAGACGCGGCCTGCGCGTCTCACTGTCGACCCATTTCGAGGCCGTCTCACACCAGCTTCGTCTTCGACAGCGGCAGCTCGCGCACGCGCTTGCCGGTCGCCACGCATATCGCGTTGCACAATGCCGGCGCAAATGGCGGAACTCCCGGCTCCCCGACGCCCGCCGGCGGCGCATCGCTCTTCACGATCTCCACGTTCACGTGCCGCGGCGCCCGATTCATGCGCGTGATCTGAAAATTATCGAAATTACTCTGATCGATCGCACCGTTGGTCGCCGTGATCTCGCCAAAGAGCGCCAGGCTTGTCCCAAACACCGCCGCGCCCTCAAACTGATTCCGAATGTTGTCCGGGCTCACAATCGTCCCCGCATCGACCGCCGTCCACACATTCGGAATATGGACCTGTCCTTTGCCGTCGACTTCCACTTCAACCACGGTCGCCACATAGGTTAGAAAGCTGCGATGGGCCGCGATTCCCATGGCGTGCCCTTTGCTCGTCGCCCGCTTTCCCCAGCCGGAATTGTGCGCGGCGATCTCGACCACTCGCCGCA
>JBAWAI010000066.1:0-27231 GCA_049589215.1 Terriglobales bacterium
GAAGTCAGCCTCACTGATTGCACAACGACAGACCGTAGTCCCAGCTTTCCCTCGCGGCGTTCGCACTGTGTAGGGCCAAGGTTCTCGCCGGCTGTCGCAAGGGCGCCTCCACCCTCGCAAATTTCCCGCTTATTCAGAGGTTTCCCGAACCCCAAATCCACGCTATAATCCCGACAATGCCAACCGGGTCGGAAACCAAACAAGTCGGGATGGTGCCCGACGAGCTCAAGCTCGAACCGCGCTCAAAAGGCCTGACCACCGTCCGCAAAAAGAAGCCCAAAGAGCTCGCCGTCATCACCGAGTGTTGCACGGGCTGTGCGGGTTCGCCCGCCTGCGTGGAATACTGCCCCGTGGAAGACTGCATGTTCTGGATCGCCGACGAGGACCATCCTCCCTTCGGCCGCATCGAAGTCGACCCCATCCTCTGCATAGGCTGCAAAAAGTGTGTGAGCAAAGGCCCCGAAGGCTGCTTCCTGGACGGCTGTCCCTGGGACGCCATCGTGATGGTCGACATCGCCGAAGTAGAAAAAGCAGTCGGCCCGATGACCTACTAAGCGGCCCGGCCCGATCAATCCCATGGGCCACGCGGTCAATTAGTGTAACGGCGATTTTTCACCAATCATCTTTGACGAAGTACACAGATAGGCTCGCGCACTTGGCTAAAAGCAGGGATTTGATTTTCGCAAATGCTTTATTGCCCCTGGCGACAGCCCGCTCGATTCACGGATTTGCTGTTGTTTGCGCTCGATTGCTCTTGATGTACGCTTGCACTCTACGCGCTCCCAAACATCGCCGGTTGTGATGCTAACGCCGAACGACCCGATTGTGACCAATCTCCGGCGTGTCAACGTAAACAGTAAGCAGATAGAAATCCGAATTGGACTCCGCCTGGTTTGGCTCGATGTCCAACGGCGCGGCCTTCGCGTCGTAGCCTTCACTTCTGAGGTAGCCTCTCACCAAGCTCTCAGCCTGGTCACGAGTGATCCGGTTGGTCGATGCTTGAACGAAGCAGACGCTGACGATTGCCAACAAGATTCCGCCCGCGAGGATGTTCGCCCGTAACAAGACGGAAGACCACACAGGACGACACGAGCGAAAACCGTACGACCCTGTAAATAAAACACGAAACATTAGTTAGGGTGGGTGGCGCTAGAACTTAGAGTCTAGGCTCGCCGCGCTCCAAGAAAAATTCTTGACTTAACGACAGTCCATGAACTCCACTGAACTTAGGGCACAAATCGTGCCGCTTGGCGTGAGCTCTTTGACAAAATAAGAGGGCATGGCAAGAAAGAAAAGGGGTGAGAAGACCTCAGATTCCGAAGTAACTATTGAAGAATCAATATTTTAGAAATAAGTCCTTATTCCTCAATAATTTGGAGGGGTTTCCGCGCTAAATCTATGATTCTAAGGATCGAGGGGGTAGGGGGTACCCACCAAATTGAAGCGTTACCGCGAACCGGCTCTCTGCTGAATCGCTTTCTCGGTGTCCACCGCCTGCACCCGCACCCGATCCGAAACCTCCGGCAACTCCCGCTCATAAGGACGAATAGGCGGCAAATCGTCGACCTGCCCGATCAAATAAAGCGCGCGCAGCGCCTCCCAGACCTGCTCTTCGCCCGGATCGATAGTCGCAACCGAAGCCCCCGCCGCGACGCTCGCTCCAGTTCCCGTCGCCAGCCGCACTCGTCCGGTGACGGGAGATCGCAATTCGTGAATCTGGCTGTCGGAGCTTTGCAGCTTCGCGATCAGCCCGCCCTGGTGAATCATTGTGCCGGCCGCTGCCGCATCAATCACGCGCCCCGCCGAAGCTGTCGTAATCACGACCGGCTGCAAAAGAGAAACGATCTGCGCCCGCCCCGAGCTGTCGCCGAATCGAACCAGCGACAAAGCCGCGTTGCCGCGAACGGTCATCGAAGAATCGCCCAGCATCTTCAGGAGCGCGTCGTGAAAGCCGGGCCCGGCAGTGTCCTGCCCCATGACCCACGCGTCCGTGCTGCGCACCTCTTCGCGCGAATTCGAAGCCAGCCGCACCAGATCGCCATACCACGCGGCTGCGCTCGCATCGTGCTGGCTCATGCGCTGCCCCAGTTGCACAATGGCATGCTGAATATGGCGGGGGTGGGCGTTGTCATTGAGATATTCGTTCATCTCTTTTGGAGTAAGCGCACGCCCGAACCAGGTGCTCCACCAGAAGAGAAACGGCATCAGCACCAGCAGCCACGCGGTAAAGAAAAACAGTAGCCGATTGCGCGTCGACATGCGCGGGCGCGCCGGCTTCTGGGGAAGACCTTCAGACGAATCTGAAGAATTTTCGGCGGGCATCAGCGGGATGGGTTGCGTGGCCATTGGTCAGTGTGCCCAGTCATTCTAAGAATTGTCATTCGGATCCCGAGTGCAGCAACTCGACAGCGAGTCCGCAGTAAGTCCGCACAAGAACGACGTCGCGAGCTACGCCTCTTTGCCCTCAGAAGCCGCTTTGGGCGGGGCTTTTGGAGCGGCCGGAACCGCGGCGGCCTTCGCAGCGGGAGCAGCCTCCTTCTTCTTGTGCAGAAACGCCAGCGCGCCTTTGTCGCGCAATTCCCAAAAAGCGTTCAGAAAAAATACCGCGGAAAGAGTGAGCAGGATCAGGCTCATGAACAAACCATCCTGCGTCTTGATCGTTCCCGTCGTGACGGTCCACGCAATGCCGAACCACGGAACAACTCCCAGGACAATGGAAATCACCAGCATCATCGTGATCAACCGCCCTCCTCGATCCCGCGATCGTGTAGCGCGGACACTCCTGTCCGCGCCACGCTCGACCAATTTTCAAATGTCAGCCTTCGCAGAAAACTATTCCGCCTTGAAGCTCGCGTCCACGGTCTTGTTATCCTTGGCTGCGACCGTAACTTTCTGCTCCTGCGTGCCCAGCTTCTCCTGCACGAAAGCAATCGTGTAATCGCCGGGAGGAAGCCCCTTGATCTCAAATTTCCCGTCCGGTCCAGTCACCGCATAGAACGGCGACTTCACCACGTTGACGTACATCTTCATCCATGGATGCTGGTTACACTTCACCGGCAACATGATCTCCTCGCGCGCGAAGTTCTTCTCGATCGCGGGCGCCTGCGGAGGCTGCGATTCGTTCCACTCGCGATTGTCTGCCGGAGTCGGATGAATGTTGTGGGTGGTCGGATCGCTGTTGACGATTTTGATCGTCTGCCCAGCCATCACGCCCAAAACATGCGGATGATATTTGCACCCGCTCTGATCGATCGTCACCGGATCGGCCGGAACGCCAAACGTACGGTCGCCCAACCCGCTCTTCACATAGACGAAGACATTCGACAGTTTGCCGCCGTCATCGACCACGTTTTCCGCCATGTTCATGCCCTTGCAGGCGGGATCCTGAGTCATGTCGATCTTCGCCATCTTAGGCGCAGCGCCGGTAAGAGTAACTGTCCCGGTGATGGTTGCAGCGGTCGCGGGATCGATTGGCGTTGCGGTCGGCGCGGGCGCGGACATCGTGCCTCCCGCTGGCGCTGCGGTCGATTCTTCGCTCGGCTTCTTGCTACATCCAGTCAAGAGCACAAGGCCCACGCTGAGGAGCGCGCACAGGCCAGCAAACACTACCCACAGTTTCCGGTTCATGATTTCAATGCACCTTTCGTGAAAAGTTGATCTTGAAATTGGCACCCTAAAATTGAGACGATATTATCTCGCCTCATTCTACCGCTCACTGACCACCGCGTATCGGCTGACCGCAGATAGCAGGACCGTTCGTCCGAATGTTACGCGATTGCTTGGCATGAGAAGCAGCCTTGCCGCTCGCCTGATTGTGCCCCATCGCGCCCTGCACGCGCCGCTGTTCCTCCGGAGTAAGTTGCAGAATGTAATTCACCAGCAGTCGCGTCTGGTCTTTGTCGTAGCCCACGAACGAAGACGGAGTTGGACCAGCGAACACCCAGTGATCGTTCTCGCGCTTGAAGAGTCCAGAGGGCATCGACGTTCCCGGACTGATCGCCTGCGGATCGATGATCCATCGCTCCATCCAATCTGGCTTTAATCGCCCGCGAGCCAGCAAGAAGTTCGGAGCCGTCGCGTGTTGATCGTGCGCCGGATCGCCCGTCGCGTGGCACTTCAGACACGGCGCGGCAGTGCTCGAGAACAGGCTGCGAGCCATATCTGTTTCCTTCGCCGTCAAAGTCGTGTCCGACTCCGGAATATATGGGAACGACTGCCGTGACAATGCTTCAAAGAAGCGCACAAGCTTACCAAGCTCGTTCTCCGAGAAGCTGAATGTCGGCATGCGTACCTGCAGATACGAGCGCACGCCATCGCGATTGGTGTCGGTCTCGCTGAGCGCCGGGTTGGTCAGGAAGTGCAGCAACCAAGCCGGATCGACGCGCGCGCCTTCCGTCAAGAGCTTCGGCGGCAACTGTTCAGGAAATTCCTGATAATGCTTCATTCCCATCAGGGCCGTCTGCTGCCCCGGGATGAACTGGTGACAACCCATGCAGTTGTACTTCTTGACCACCCACCAGCCTTCCTGAATGTCGCGCCGATAATCCATCGGCCGATACTGGTACGACGCGGGAAGTCCGCTCTCCTGGCTGCCCATCAGGAATGTGGTGAGCGCGCGAACCTGCTCCGCCTGCAGATGGACGTTCGGCATGCGCAGCTTTTCCGTCTCCGATTTGATCTTGCCCTGATCCCAGATGTTCGGTTCGGCAAGCTTGTGCTCAAAAAATCCCAGATGCGAATACCACGGTCCCTTTGCCGGCCCTTCCGGCAGCCGCGCCAGGTCCTCCGGATCTTTGATCGGCTCGCCCGTTCCGCGCTCGGCAACCTCGGTGAGCAATGCGAAGTCGAGTCGCTCGATCGGTTTGCTGCCTTCGAAAGTCAGCTCCGTTCCGATTCGTCCCTCATCCTCGAGGCCTGAAATCTCATGGCATCCCGCGCATCCGAAGTGGCGAATCCACTTCTTTCCTTCATCCTTCAACTTCGGATCGTCCATGAATGACGCATCCGGATACGAACTCGGATCCTTCTTCTTCAGGGTGACAAGGTACGAAGCGACATCGCGCGCATCGTCGTCGCTCAGCCGCAGACTCGGCATGACGGTCATGTTCTGCACCTGCAATTCGTGTCCATCGTTCGGACACTTGCTGTGCTGAAGATCGAACACAAACGGCAAACCCTTCTTCGCGTAATCCTCCGGACCGATATCTTTCTTTTCGTACAAACAATAAGGACGCGTGCGTTCGCGCGCATTGTGCACCCAGCGCACAAGGTAATCGTAGTTTGCTTTTTCTCCTACGCGCGTCAGGTTCGCGGCAAAGGTGCCGCCGATCATCTGGTCACCCTCTTCTACCGAGTGGCAACCCAAGCAGCCGCGAGTCTCAAACAATTCCTTGCCGTGCCCCGCGTCTCCCGCCTTCTGCTTTACTGGCTCGTCCGTCAAACCCGACTGCCACAGATAGGCCGAGATCGCCTTGATCTGATCGTCGCTCAGCCGGAAATTCGGCATGCGCGTCGTGGGACGAAAATCCGTCGGCTTCTTCAGCCACACCGGAATCCAGTTCTTGTTCAGCTTCAACCGCACATCTTTCAGGTTCGGCCCGACCTTCTTCACGTCCTGCAAAAGGCTCTTCGTAGACCGGTCGAGCTGCACGATACGCAAATCAAGTTTGCTGTTCTGCACCTTCAGCGCCACCGCCTGATCGTTTAGCCGGTTCGCCTCCGCATTCGTCTCCGCCGAGTCGGCCTGCTTCATCAGATACGCGGCCTGCTTAAAGTTCTCTTTCTTCTCCGTCTCCATCTGCTTGATCTGCTGCGCGACAGAGTTGATATCTTCCGGCTCTTTGTCGTAGCCCTCATAGCGATGGCAGCCCACACAGCCGCGCTGCCGGAATAGATCCTTGCCTTCGCTGATCGTCCAGCCCACATCACCGCTCACCAGTACCATGTCAGCGGCGTGACAACTCTGGCAACCCGCTTCAACATTGGGTTTCGGGAACATCGGCCAGAGCCAGTGCTCGTAATTTCCGTGCGCCTTCTCAACACTCGTAGTGGCGCGCCCGTTTCCCTGGTGACACGGAGAACAGCCAAATTTGTCGGGATCGTGGGTCTTCAGCAACTGCGGCTCAGGATGGGTCGTGAACGCGCGCGCATATTCATCGGGATGCTGACCCTTGGGCGCCATCGCCGCCGCCGTCAGCTTCACCGGTTCGCGAATGCCCATGTGGCACGACTCGCACCGGTCCACAATGTTCGCATCCGCAACATTGATCTGCATGATGACCGGATCCCAGGCCTCGGTCTTATCCTGCAGGCCGCGAATCTGCGTGGGCGTAAGGTCAACCATGTGCTCGGAGATATAAGCATCCAGTTTCTCCTTGCGCTCACTCACCGGCTTGATCAGCTCACCCAGTTCCGCGCTCAGCGAGGTCCGTTCGGCCTTCAGATCGTTGTAGGTTCCCTCGAGTTGCGGGAACGTGTAACTCTTCTTGCTGCCATCGGGATATTCGACGACCGCGGTTTCCTTCTTATAGTCCTCCAGTTCTTTCAGTTTGCTCTGCTTCGATGATGAGCTCTCGGTGGTTTCGATGTTGTAAGTCAGCGCATTGACATAAGCGCGCCGATCGGTGAATACATTCTGCACCGCCAGAATCTTCGCGCTCAAATCACGCAGTCGCTCGGTAATCTCATTCCTTCTTGGTGTCGCCGCTTTGTCTGCCTGCTCGTAATCCCTTTTCAGGTTGAGATAATCGCTACTGCTTTCGACTTCTTTCTCCGATGTCGCCGAAGAAGAGCGCGCCGTCTTCAAAAATGCGGAGTATCGCTCCACCCACTCGTGCTGGTACGCCTTCCAGGGGCGCTGTCCGAATGCCTCATCCCACAAGGCCCAGAACAGCGATGCCATCAGCAGAATCATGCACACGACGTACCACGTCGCAAGCGACTTCTGCACTAGAGGATCATTTTCGGGGACGGGCTTTTCGGGCACCACTTCCTCCTAAGAACTCCCACGCACGTGAGGCGCGGACATTCTTGTCCGCGCGACCACAAAACTGCACCTAAGATCGCACCTTGACCATTGAACCTAAACGTTGAACCACGGCGTAATCCATACATACTTGATATGAAACATAAGTCGCAGCGCCATCTTGATCGGCAACGCAAACATCGTTAGCACGAAAAACATCATGATCGAATATTGCAGCAGGCTCATGCGTTGGTAATCTTTCGGATTATTGCGCCGGAAGAAGGAGTGTAGGACGAATCCGCCGATCGCATAAAATCCGCCGACTACGACCAACCCGAATATTCCTTTGATCCAATTCGAAGTGATCCCGAAAAGGTCCGGTAAATCGCGGTTCACCTCATAGATCAGACGGTTGTGATCCCACGTTTGCCCCGGCCAAAACCATTGCCATCCTGGGCCGCGAATAAAGGTCCCGATGATGATCATCGCGACCCACAACACGATAAAACCGAACAGGAAAGTTCCAATCGCAAATTTGCGCTGTCGCCAAGTGTAGTAGCCGCTGCCCAGCGGATTCGTGTCTATATACGGAATCACCATCAGCCCGATGATGATCAGCGTCGGCATCACCACGCCCGCTATCCACGGGTCGAAATACACCAGCATTTCCTGGAGGCCGAGAAAATACCAGGGCGCTTTCGCCGGATTCATCGTCAGGTTGGGATTCGCCGGCTCTTCGAGCGGCGCATTCAGCGTGATCGACCAGACCATCAGAATCAGCGTGACAATGATCGCCGCCAGAAATTCCACGCGCAGCAGAAACGGCCATACGTGAATTTCTTTTTGCCATCCCGCCTGCCACGGCCAGGTCTTGCGATGGTGGGTTTTCGCGAGCGCGGCATCGCCTTCCAGTTGCGTGATCAGTTCATCGTTGGCGTGCGCCTGTTTCCACGCAAGATAAATGTAAAACGCGAGCAGCGGAATCAAGCCAACGATCGGCACGTTGTCGGGCGCGGAAGCAATGTCCCACAATTGTCTCCAGTCCATATTATTTCCGTGCCTCCTTGACCTCGGACGCGAGCACCACCGGCGCTGGTCCGGAAATGCCGCCGTCCTTTCGCACACGCCAGAAGTGGACGATCATCAGCACCGAAGCCACAATCGGAATGCCGATGCAATGCCAGATATAAGAACGCAGCAGCGCGTTCGCATCCACGATTGAGCCGCCCAGCAATCCGAAACGAACGTCGTTATAAGGAGTCATGCCAAGCTGCGGCCCAAACGGCCCTTCATGCCCGAGCCCAGGCGTCGCGCGCGCCATGTTGGTGCCGACCGTGACGGCCCAGAATCCAAGCTGATCGTCCGGCAACAGGTATCCGGTAAACGAAAGCAGCAGAGTGAAAACCAGCAGCAGCACGCCGATGTTCCAGTTGAACTCGCGCGGCTTCTTGTATGAGCCGGTCAAAAACACGCGGAACATATGCAGCCAGACCGCAATCACCATCAGGTGAGCGGCCCAGCGATGCATGTTGCGCAAAAGCTTGCCGAAAGGCACATCGTGCTCCAGATAGAGCACATCGCGAAACGCCTGCACCTTGGTCGGATGGTAATAAAACATCAGCAGCACGCCGGTGAATGTCAGGACGATGAAGAGATAAAACGTGATGCCGCCCATACCCCACGTGTAGTTGTAGCGCACCGCATCACGATTGATCTTCGCCGGATGCAAATGCAGAAAGACGTTGGAAAGCACGCCCAGCGCGCGATTGCGCGGCGTATCGTCGTGCTTGTGCCGGAAGATGGAAGTATAGACCTGCGTCTTGGTCGGATCCTTGAGCAGATCCATCTGTTCTTTGGCCTTCGCGGGAATATCGGTCTTGAGAGAATTAACATCTTCTTTAACGCCGCTGGTTACGCGCTCAATCAGGCCGGTTGATTTCCCGTCTTTTTCGTTCGTCTCTTCAGGCATTTTTATCTCTTCTCTGTGGCCTCATCCCCGGCGAATCAATTTCCGCTAAGAACACAGCCTACCCATCTCAAACTGCTGCTCGCATCACACCGGCAAAAACGCTCCCGGATCATTAAATTTGCTGGGTTGTCCTTTGGGCCATTGATATAAGCGCGAAGTGTCCACGATGATCTGGCCGTCGGGAGCTAGTTGCACGAACGCGCGATCCATCGGTCGCGGCGCCGGACCTTCAAAGTTGACCCCTTCGTCGTCGTAGCCGCTACCGTGGCACGGGCACTTGAATTTATTTTCGCTGGCCTTCCAGTCGGGTGTGCAACCAAGGTGTGTGCAACGCGCGTAAATAACAAAGAGGCGATCCGGCCGTCGATCGACCCAGATGCGATATTTCTGCTGCCACTTTGTATCCACACCCAAACCGTAATCGGAGGGATAACCAATTTTGAAAACGGTAGATGGCTCGAAAAGAGTGCGCGGCAAAAAGAAGCGGAAGAACGCCAGAAACCATGCGGCCAAAAACGCAGTCACTGAAACCCATGCCAGCCGCCGTCGATGCTGGTTGACGGTGTTATCTTCGGGCCCAACCGCAGCCACGCCGGCGGAGGCGGCAGCTTTTGAGGTCCCTACCGCGCCCGAACCCACATAGGGAGTAGCGGAACTCGCTTTGGCGGGGGGCGTCGCTTTTTCCGGCGCCACCGACTTCTCGGGTGGGGGCGCGGACGCCTTGTCCACATCCGGATTCTCTGCCATGACCTTCCTCCTGCTTTAATTCATCTCGCGGATATCAATCGGCAGCCATGGAAAGCGCCGCCCGTTCCCTCACTCTGTCTTTTTTAATAGCTCCCAAATCCGAACCCGCGCCGATCGCCGTCAACACCGAGTCCGCCAGCGCCTCAATGAATTTTGGGGCGTCGTTTAACCCCTCCGTCATCCGGAAGCGCGCGATGCCAAGCAGCCGCGCCTCTTCGCGCGCGCAATGATCGATCTCACCGAGAGTCTCGACGTGATCCGAAACAAATGAAATTGGAATGATACAGACGTCGCTCGCTTTCTCCGCAGCAAGATCGCGCAGCGTGGTGTGCAATGAAGGCTGCAGCCAACGACTCGCCCCCACTTTGCTCTGATAGCAGAGCCGGCGAGGACTCCGCCAACCGCCCTGCTCCATCACCAACTCCATCGTCTCTTCAATCTGCCGCTGGTAGGGATCGCCTTTTTCAATCACCGAGACCGGCACGCTGTGCGCGCTGAAAACCAAATGCACGCGGTCAGAATTCGGGAACTGCTGCAGCGCATCATTGATCCGGTCGACGAGCGCCGCAATGTAAATCGGGCTGCGATAAAAAGTTTCTACGCACGAAACAGGTACGGTGCCCGTCCAGCGCCGGCGCCACTCATTCAAACTACTTCCGGTAGTAGTGCCCGAGTACTGCGGATAAAGAGGTAATAAGACGACGTGGTCGACGCGCGCCTCTTCGAGTTGCGTGATCGCCTCGGCTGTAAACGGGTGCCAGTAGCGCATCGCGACCACACAGCGCGCATCCATCCCAGCGCGCGACAACCGATCTTCCAGAGCTGCGGCCTGCTGTTCCGTAAATCGCCGAATCGGCGAACCTCCGCCAATCGCCGCGTAGTGCTGCGCGGCTTTTTTCGCGCGCGTGCTTGAGATGAGCTTAGCCAGCGCCCGCCGGCCGATGCGCGAAAAGGGAAAGTCGATAATGTCCGGATCGCAAAAGAGGTTATAAAGGAAGGGTTCGACCGCGGCTAGCGAATCCGGTCCACCGAGTTGGAACAGTACTACACCAACACGTTTCGAAATCCTCACCATTACCCCAGATCCAAAGCCAGATTCGACGCGATGTTACAAAAAAACTGTTGCCCGCGTCAATGTATCTCTGAATGAATTCTCGACCGCACCTTAAAAATTTACGCGCGCCGCTTTATTCTGCGCCCGAGCCGAAAATTCCGTGCCGCGCATCGCGAAGTCGTTGCACAAATCTCATCGAGCTGTGATACACTTCGCCCGGTTATGCGCTGGCGCAGGTTCATATGCGTGGAGCGCGTTGCGTCGCAGCAAACGTGGAATCGATTTCGTCAGGCGGATTTAGATAATCCCGGCAGGGGGCTGATCCATGGGGCTGTTGCTTCTCTGTGTCATCTGGCTGATCACGATAGCCAGCACTTATTTCTTTGTCGCCAAGACCTGGTGGTTGCCGACTGGAGCTTCCGCCGCGGCCGCCGCCATCGATCACCAGTTCGCGGTCACCTTTGTGATCATGGGCGTCATCTTCGTCGCCGCGCAAATGGCGCTCGGATACCTCGTCTTTAAGTATCGCGACGGCGGAAATCCGGGGCGCGCCGGTTATTCCCACGGCAACACGACGCTTGAAATTGTGTGGACCACCCTTACCGTCATTCTTTTTGTCGGATTAAATCTGATTGGCGAGCCGATCTGGGCGTCGGAGCGCTGGCGGCCCGCCGTCGATGACGCAACCAAGGTCGAAGTCACCGGCATGCAATTCGCCTGGTACTTCCGCTATCCGGGTCCCGACGGGAAATTCGGCACCACCCGCCCCGAACTCGAAGACCCGTCCTCCGGCGGAGAAGCCGCGCTGGGCCTCGATTCCAAGGATCCCGCTTCGAAAGACGATATCGTCACCGGCATCATGGAAGTGCCCGTCAATCGCGAGGTGGAGGTTATCCTGCGCGCGCACGACGTCATCCACAGTTTCTTTGTTCCTCAAATGCGCTTCAAGCAGGATGCCGTGCCCGGCCTCGCCATCCACATGCACTTCACGCCGACCGAGACCGGCAGCTATGAGATCGCTTGCGCGGAGCTGTGCGGACTCGGCCACTACAAGATGCACGGCATTTTGAAGGTGGTCAGCCAGGGCGAATACGACCAGTGGATCGCGGCGCACGAGGCCGACAAACAATAAGCCACGCAGTCAGCAATAAAACAACAAACATAAGCAGCAGAGAAACAAGAAACGCAGAACGGTAAGCGGAGAGAATAGTAAATGGTCGCTCAGGAATCTCACGGACACGCGGCGCCCCAGGGCTTCATTCGCAAATACGTTTTCAGTCTCGACCACAAAGTCATCGGGTTGCAGTATTACTTTCTCGCGCTGACGGCGGTCTTCGTCGGGATGTTTCTCTCCCTGCTGATGCGCATACACTTGGTGTGGCCGGATGCCTCGATACCGCTGATCGGCGCGATCAAGCCTGAAACCTATCTCAGCCTGCTCACCATGCACGGCACTATCATGGTGTTTTTCGTGCTGACCACGGCGCCGCAGGGTGGCTTCGGCAATTATTTTCTTCCCATCCAGATCGGCGCGCCCGACATGGCGTTTCCCGTCCTGAACATGTTGTCGTTCTGGACCACCTTCGTCGCGTATCTTGTCATGCTCTCGGCGTTCTTCGTCGTCGGTGGCGCGCCGCTACATGGCTGGACCGGTTACGCTCCGCTGAGCGCGCTGCAATCGGCAGGTCCGGGTGAAGGCCTGGGCGCGGATCTCTGGATCACCAGCATTGCGATTTTTTGCATCGCCTCGCTGATGGGCGCGCTTAACTTTATTACGACGACGCTCGATATGCGCGCCAAGGGCATGACCCTGATGCGCATGCCGCTCACCTGCTGGTCGTGGTTCATTACCGCCATCCTCGGCTTGCTCGCCTTCGGCGTTTTGCTTTCCGCAGGAATTCTCCTGCTCATGGACCGCAACATGGGCACCAGCTTCTTCCTGCCGCTCGGCACGATCAACGGCGTCCTTACAGGACACAGAGGCGGCTCGCCACTGCTCTGGCAGCACCTGTTCTGGTTCTTCGGACACCCCGAAGTCTACATCGCGATTCTGCCCGGCATGGGCGTGGCCTCGCAAGTACTCTCCACATTCGCGCGCAAGCCCATCTTCGGCTACAAGGCAATGGTCTATGCCATGCTCGCCATCGGCCTGCTCGGCTTCATGGTCTGGGGACACCACATGTTCATGAGCGGCATGAGCCCCTACTCGGCATTCGCGTTTTCCGTAATGACCATGGCCATCGGAGTTCCCTCCGCGATCAAGACCTTCAACTGGCTCGGCACGCTCTGGGGCGCGCGCATTCGCTTCCAGTCGCCCATGCTGTTCGCCATCGGCTTTGTATCGCTATTCGTCTCCGGCGGCCTCAGCGGACCATTCCTCGCGCAGCCGGTGCTCGACATTCAGTTGCATGACACGTATTTCGTGCCCGCTCATTTCCACCTCATTATGGGAGTCGCGGCTATCTTCGGCATCTTCGCCGCCACCTATTATTGGTTCCCGAAAATGTTCGGCCGAATGATGAGCGAGAGCCTGGCGCGTTGGCACTTCTGGTTCTCATTCATCGGAACCTACGCGATCTTCATGCCCATGCACTATCTCGGTATGGCGGGACAGCTGCGACGCTACTCTCAGGGAACCGAATTGGCGTATCTCAGACCGCTGTTGCCGGTCCAGAAGTTCATCACCTACGCCGCCATTGTCACCATTGCCGGACAGCTGATATTCCTCTTCAATCTCTTGTGGAGTCTGCGCAACGGCAAGAAGGCCACCGACAATCCGTGGGAGGCGACCACGCTCGAATGGACGACAACCACTCCGCCTCCGCACGATAATTTCGGCGGACACACGCCGGTCGTCTATCACGGCCCGTACGAGTATGCTGTGCCGGGTGCGCCGCGCGATTACGTTATGCAAACTGATCCGGCTTCAGTGGTCGCGCACTAGGGCATCCAGACGTCATGGCAACCTTTACTCCAACCGTCCCGGCGCAGCGCCCCGCAACCTCTCGCGGGGACCGCAATAATCTGCCGCCGATCCCCGGTGGCGGAGACGACGGACGCCCTGATTTCGGCGCCCCGGACCATAGGGTTCGCCTGCGTCGCGCACGCCTTGGACTCCTGGTCGCGCTGACTCCCATCCTGATGCTGTTCGTTTCCTTCACCAGCGCCTACGTCTTTCGTCAGGGATTACCGAGCTTCGATCCCGGGACGAACACGGTTGTACGCGACTGGCGTCCCATTCCGCTGCCGAACACGCTCTTTCTGATAAATACACTGCTCCTCGTTGCCAGCAGTGTGACCGTGGAATTGGCGCGCCGGAGGATTGCGCAGCGCGTTGCCCTTGAGCCGGTGCAGTCCATTCCCGGAGTCTCGCTCGGCAACGAAAAAGAATTTCCCTGGCTTGGTCTGACGATCATCCTCGGCATTGGTTTCCTGATCGGCCAGTTTCTGGCATGGAGAGACTTGGCTGCGCGCGGCTTTTTCGTCGCCACCGGGCCCAGCAGTTCGTTCGTGTATTTGCTGACCGGAGTGCACGCCATTCATCTCCTGGGCGGCATCCTGGCTCTGCTGGTCGCGGGCTCAACAGTGATTCTGCACCGCCGCCTCGAATCGCGACACATCGTGGTCGATGTCACCGCGTGGTATTGGCATTTCATGGCGCTGCTTTGGATCTACATTCTGACTTTGATGGAGTTCGCACATTAGCGCCGCGTTTTTGGGTGACGCAGCGCATGAGCGCTGCGATTAGAGCCAGGCAAGAACAGCGGCATTTAGCCGCTGAGGTACTTCGATCTGAAGATGAACCAAGGAGACTGAACGCATGGCGGATGCTGCCGTGACGCACGACGTAGCGGTCTACGAGCCGTCTTTATTTGGCACGTACTCCAAAAAAATCGGGATGTGGCTTTTCCTGCTGTCGGACTCGCTGACCTTCGGCGCGTTGCTCTATGCCTACAGCTACGGACGCATTTCGATCACGAACTGGCCAACACCGTTCCACTCCGGCAGTATCGTCAACGCAACCATCATGACCGCGTTCCTGCTGACCAGCTCGTTGACCATGGTACTGGCTGTCAGCGCGGCGGCCCGCGGAAAAGAAAGCGCGAGGGTCGGATGGCTGCTCGCCACCATGGCATGCGGCATAGGGTTCATTATCCTTCACGGCCGCGAGTGGACTCACCTCATCTCCGAGGGCTTGACGCTGCCGATCTTTCCGGCTGTACCTGGACAGGACAGCGCCTCCGAATACGCCAATGTGTCCAAGACCGTGCCGCAGTTCGCCGCCACGTTCTTTACTCTGACCGGAATGCACATGCTGCACGTGACGCTGGGCGTCGTTTATCTGGGCATCGTCGCGCTGCGCAAAAAATTCATTCCGATTCTGTTCGCCTGCTGGCTCGCGGCCTGGCTGCTAACGCCGTCCTACAGCCCGTTTCACTACGGGGCCCATGTGCTGCTCATCGCCGCGCTCGTCTGCACGCTGATTTTGTGGCTGAAGCCCAAGGTTTATGACGCAGCTGACACCGAAGTCGCCGGCTTGTACTGGCACTTTGTCGATTTAGTCTGGATGTTCATCTTCCCGTTGGTTTACCTGATGTCCACAAAGATCATTTAGCGCTTGTCGAAATAGGAGCACGCAAAAATATGGAAGACGCTTCCCAATTAGCCATTGAAGCCCGCGTAGCCGAACAACACCGGCATCATTCGCACACGCCGTTCTATGTGGTGTGGGGAGTGCTGCTCGTGCTGACTGCGATCGAGGTCTATTTGGGCTACCAGAACATGGAGCCCAAGCGCATGCTCTCGATCCTCATGTGCCTCTCGATAGTCAAGGCCGCGCTCATCATCGGCTATTTCATGCACATGAAGTACGAGGCCTCGCGCATGAAATATCTCACCATGTGCTCGCTGGTGTTTTGCCTGGCCATGATGATGGTCTTCTTCCCGGATGCGTTCCGCATTCTGTACCTGGGTGTACATTGAAATCAGGAACCACATTGAAGGCTAGACTCACCCTCGTCGTGTTCGCCTCTTTGCTGATGCTCTCGGCCGCGCCCGCCTTCGCGCAAGCCTGCGCGATGTGCTACAGCACGGCGAAAGCGACCTCGAAAGAGGGACAGCGCGCAATTACCCGCGGCGTCGTCATCCTCGCAATTCCGCCTCTCAGCGTCATGACGATTGGCGTTGGCTTGGCCTTCCGCTACGGCAAGAAGCGCGACCAGGATCAAGAACGCGACGGCGTTTCGTCCATCTAGACGCCATCAATTCCTCCGACAAGACCCGTACACGACGAAGGTCTCGCACCAGAAAATCTTTGACAGGAATTTAAAATACACCTCGACTCTGAGGTTGTCGTTGCGGCTAAGCTCGACAAAATAAGGCGGGGACAGGGCGTCCCCGCCACCCATCTCTGACTACTTCGCGAGGTACAGCGAAGTGTAATAAGCCAGCACTCCGAAAAACACGATCCCGCAAATTGCATAGGCCGTAAAAATCCAACAATTACGATCTTCGTGCCGAACCGTACTCTGATCTACAGACTTCCCGACGGCTGTTGCATCTTCCATTCAAGCCTCCAGAATCCAGATCTGACGTGTCCGCAAAAGCTGTGCTTCTGGCCCGTGATCTCAACAGACGGGCACGACGCGGGAATTGTACCCCGGAACCCGGTCAAAAAAAGCACAAAAATATGTAAAAAGGAGCCCTAACCGCCTAGCCCGGATACCGCCCGGAGATGTACCCTTCCAGCTCCTGAATCGCCTGAGCCTGCCCGGAGATCGTCCAGCGCACCAGATCGCCAATCGAAACGATCCCCACCGGCGTCCCGTTCTCGACCACCGGGAGATGGCGAAAACGCCGGTTCGTCATGATGGCCATGCATTCGTCCACCGTGTTTTGCGGCGTCACAAACACCACCGGGGTAGTCATGATCGCGCTCACCGGCGTGTCCTTCGAAGAGTGGCCCTTGAGGATGACCTTGCGCGCATAATCCCGCTCGGACATGATGCCGACCAGCTTATTCTCCGAGGTCACCAGCAGCGCGCCGATGCCCTCCAGCGCCATCTTTTCAATAGCCTCGTAAACCGATTGCTCGGGACTCACGGAAAAAATCTTGGCGTTCCCCTTCGTTCGCAACAGCGCTTCGATTGTGTCAGTGATTTTCATAATCCCCAGTGACTGCGTTCAAGAGTTGAACTCAAATCCCGGAAACGATTGCGCCTGCATTCCCCCGCAGAAGAAGCATGGTACTCCCATCTGTGGCGGCGATCCAATCAGTTTTTGCCGGTACGGCTCTTATCCCAGAGGGGAGTAGACCTCGGCTATGCAAGACGCGTAATCGATTTCGTCAATTTACTTGTAGGTTCCGGGTTGCCCGTAATACTCCGGGAATCTCGCTCAGCGCAGTAACTTTCGTCCGGTGTCCACATATTGTTTGAGAACGCCCATTCGATTCGGAGCGCAGCCATTGGATCGACCCGAGTAGCCCTGATTGCAGGCATCCAAATGGAGAATAGAGCGACTACGCTCAGCACCAGCGGAGTTGCGATAAACGATACCGGGTCGAGGGGTTTTACTCCGAAGAGGAAGCCAGCAAGAAGGTGTGTAAGCCAGAAAGCACCGCCACCGCCGATGAGTACGCCGATGAGAGTGAGCGTCATCCCCTGGCGGATGACCATGTTGCGAAGATTCGAGGCCTGTGCGCCGAGCGCCATGCGGACGCCAAGTTCCTTTGTGCGCTGTTGAACAGAGTAGGACATCACGCCATATACGCCGAACGCGGCCATGAGAAGCCCAGCAAACCCAAAGACGGTCAACAGCAGCATATTCAATCGCTGGCGCGCGATATTCGCCGCTTCGATTTCCTCCATAGTGCGAATATGCGCAACCGGAAGGCCTCCGCTTGCCTCTCGGAGAGCGGCAGAGATCGGGGTTGTCAATGTGCGAGGATCCTGGCTACGAACGAACCAGTACAGCGGAGCTACCTTCGAATTGAGCGCTGTCTCCAGATCCGGCATCTGTGAAAGCGGGATGTACATCATGGGAGCCGGATCGGTATTGGGGCCCTCATCATGGGTGTCGCCCACTATTCCGATAACTTGGCGTGGGCCTTCAGAGAAGGCCGGACCCGCGCCGGCGCCGATCAAGATTCGCTCATTCAGTGGGTCACTCTTGGGCCAGTACTGCCGGGCCATCGCCTCGTTGACAACAGCTACGCCGGGTGCGGCAGCATCGTCCCGTTTCGTGAAATAGCGGCCACGCAGGAGTGAGATCTTGAGCGTATTGAAGTAGCCGTATGAAATCGAGCAAAAGCCTGCTCCGCCGGTAAATGGCGAATCCCCCTTGGGCCGGCCCACGACATCAAAAGTCATTCCGAAGCCGCCAGCCATTGGCAGGCAATTGCTCACTCCCGCGTCGATGATTCCGGGAACTCCGTGAAGACGATCGGTTCCTTCCTGGATGATCTGCGCAACCGGAGCCGTCTTTTGAAACCGGTCGCCGCTGACCGACATCGACATGCTGATCACGTTGTGCATCGCGAAGCCGGGATCGACCGATTCGAGTTTCATGAAAGTGCGGATTAGTAATGCCGCCCCGACGACCAGCACCACAGTGAGAGCCATCTCAGCGATCACCAGCGCAGAACGAAGCTTGCCGCTTCGAACGCCAATGCTGGCGTGGCTGCCATTTTCATTCAAAGCAGCGGCGAGACTACCGCGCGATGCAGTGATCGCAGGCACAAGGCCGAAAACGATGCCCGTCAGGATTGAAATCCCAAGCGTAAAAAACAGGATGCGGAGGTCGAGCGTAATCCTAGAGCCATTCTGACCGATGAGAGGAATATCGCCTGGGTTCATTCTGAACAGCAGGCGGACTCCCGCAAAACCGAGTCCAAGGCCGATCAAACCACCTGTGAGCGACAGCGTCAGGCTCTCCACGAGAAGTTGGCGGACGAGTTGGCCACGCCCAGCTCCGAGAGCGGCGCGCGTCGCGAACTCCCTTTTCCGTGCGGCAGCTCTTGCGAGCAGAAGGTTTGCCACGTTCGCGCAGGCAATCAAGAGAACGAAAGCGACTGCTCCGAAAAGCAGAAGAAGAGTGGAACCGGTATCGCCAATCATCAATTGCTGGAGGGAGACAACTCCGAATCCGCTATCGGGCGGGAGCAAATCACCGCCGTATAGTCTCCGAAACTGGTTGGCAACCAGGCGCAGTTGAGCGTTGGCCTCCGGAATGGTCACTCCCGGCTTCAGCCGTGCAGCGACGGTGAAGAAATTCGCCATGTCCTTGGAGTTCAGATCGAACTGGAACGGGACCCAGAGATCGGTCGGCGTATCGGTAACAAATCCAGGGCCAATGATTCCCACCACAAGATATGGCTGGCCATCGAGCGGGATGGTTGATCCGACAATATTCGGATTGCCACCGTAGCGGCTCTTCCAAAGCCCAGAGCTCAACACCGTAACGTGACCGCCATTTGGCCTGTCTTCCCCGGCAGCAAAAGTGCGTCCGGCGATGACGGGTGCACCCAACATCGCAAAATAGTCCGCTGATACGTGAACACCCTGTACCTGCTGCGGGTGGTCACTTTCGGTGATGTTGAGTCCAGCCACGACAGAATCATATGCGGCAACCTGCTGGAAGATGCTCGTTTGCTGGCGCCACAGCCTGAACTTGGGTATGGTGGCTCCCGGGAATGATCCTTGTGGACTTGTATTTGTCAACGAGACCAGTTCCTGGGGATTGGGATAACTAAGCGGCTTGAGCAGGACCGCGTCAATTACCGAAAACACCGCCGTATTCACGCCTATCCCAAAGGCAATCATGAGAACTGCTATGGCTGTGAATCCAGGCGTTTTCGCAAGCGTCCGCACTGCGAACGAAAAGTCTCGCCTCAAACAACCCGCAAGGACCGCCAGATACCGAAAGATTTGTATTCCGCGATGTCCCAAATCCATTGGAATCACCAAAGGGCTGCACCATTCTGATGGATGTCTTTGCGTTTCGCAAGCCGCGCGTTTCACCGTACCCGACCGTTAAACGGTGCAGGGCCATTCGCAGTTGGCGTAACATCCCCATTTCACTAACCGCCCGGCCGCAGGGGCCGTGTAAGATCACTCCCTTTCCCCTCGGCTCTCCGCTGTAACCTCTTCGCGTCGCATTGTTGTTGCGCTAATCCCCAGCACCTCGAATAATGCTCAGTACGCTCATGCTCGAGACCAAAGCCCCGCCCGCTCACGTCGACGCCCCGGCCCTCGAAGCCGCCCTCCATCGCCATCTCCGTGGAGAAGTTCGCTTCGACTCCAGCACCCGCGCGCTCTACGCGACCGACGGCTCCAACTATCGCCAGGTTCCAATCGGCGTAGTCATCCCGCGCGATAAAGAAGACGTCCTCGCCACCGTCGCCCTCTGCCGCGACCATCACGCTCCGCTCCTCGCGCGCGGCGGCGGAACTTCGCTTGCCGGCCAATGCTGCAACGTGGCCGTCGTCCTCGATTTCTCGAAGTACATGGCGAATATCCTCGAGATCGATCCCGAGCGTCGCATCGCCCGCGTTCAGCCGGGAGTTATCCTCGACCACCTCCGCGCCGCCGCCGAGAAGCATCACCTGACGTTTGCGCCCGATCCCGCCACCCACAGCCGCTGCACCCTCGGAGGCATGATCGGCAACAACTCCTGCGGCGTGCACTCGATCATGGCGGGCAAAACGGACGACAACATCGAGGCGCTCGAAGTCCTGACCTACGACGGCCAGCGCCTGCACGTCGGCGCAACCAGCGAAGAAGATTTCGCCCGCATCGTGCAGGAAGGCGGGCGCCGCGCCCAAATCTACTCCGGCCTCAAGCAGCTCGCCGAGCGCTATGGAGACCAGGTCCGCCGCCAGTTTCCAAACATTCCGCGCCGCGTCTCCGGCTACAACCTCAATCACCTGCTCCCCGAAAATGGCTTCCACATCGCGCGTTCGCTGGCCGGCTCCGAAGGCACCTGCGCGACGATTCTCGAAGCCACCTGCCGCCTCGTGCAAAGCCCGCCAGCGCGCGCGCTGGTCGTCATCGGATGGCCCGACGTTTTCATCTGTGCCGACCACATTCCGCAAATCATGGAGCACGGTCCCATCGGCCTCGAAGGTTTCGACGACATCATCGTCAACGCCAACCGCAGCAAAGGCCTCAACCTCGACGGCCTCGCGCTGCTCCCTGAAGGCTGCGGCTGGCTAATGGTCGAATTCGGCGCCGGCACAATCGTGGAAGCCGAATCGAAGGCCCGCCATTTGATGGAGACGCTCGACCGCGACCCAGCGCCGCCCGAGATGCGTCTAATCTCCGACCCACGCCAGGCGCGGCACCTCTGGAACGTGCGCGAATCGAGCCTGGGCGTCAGTTCGCATGTTCCCGGCGAACCCATTCGATGGGAAGGCTTCGAAGATTCTGCCGTCGCGCCCGAAAAGTTAGGCGCGTACCTGCGCGAGCTGCGCACTCTGATGCAAGCCTTCCATTACGAAGGCGCATTCTACGGCCACTTCGGCCACGCGTGCGTGCACACGCGCATGGATTACGATCTCGAATCCGCCGAAGGCATTCGCAAATTCCGCCAGTTCATGGAAGAGGCCGCCGACCTCGTAGTCCGCTACGGTGGCTCGCTCTCCGGCGAGCATGGAGACGGGCAGGCGCGCGGCGAACTTCTGCCAAAGATGTTTGGCCCCGAGCTCATGCAGGCCTTCCGCGATTTCAAATCGCTGTGGGATCCCGACTGGAAGATGAATCCGGGCAAGCTGATTGACGCGAACAAGCTCGATGAGAATCTGCGCCTCGGCCCCAACTACGACCCCTGGCAGCCGGCAACGCATTTCAAATTTCCTGAAGACCATGGCAGCCTGGCCAGCGCAACCCTGCGCTGTGTAGGAGTCGGCAAATGCCGCCAATACGAAGGCGGCGTGATGTGCCCCAGCTTCCGCGTGACGCGCGAAGAAGAGCACTCCACCCGCGGCCGCGCCCACCTGCTCTGGGAGATGACGCAAGGCGAGATAATTAAAGACGGCTGGAAAAACGAAGCGGTCAAAGAATCTCTCGACCTCTGTCTCGCCTGCAAAGGCTGCAAAAGCGATTGCCCGGTCGGCGTCGACGTAGCCACCTATAAGGCAGAATTCCTTTCTCATTATTACGAGGCCAATCGCCGCCCGCTCAACACGCTGGCGATCGCGAATTTCGACCGCGGAGTGCGCGCGGCATCGCACATCCCTGGCCTCGTAAATCTGACCACGCAACTACCCGGCCTGCGCGATCTCACCAAACTAGTCGCGGGAGTTTCGCCGAGCCGCAGAATCCCGGCCTTCGCCCCGCAAACATTTCAGCAGTGGTGGGCCAAACAACAGTATGGCGACGGACGCCTGCGTCCGTCGGGTCGAGCGAAGCGCGATTCCAGCGAGGCAGCCGATAGAAGCTCGGCAGTCATCCTCTGGGCTGACACCTTCAACAATCACTTCTCACCCTCCACTGCCATCGCTGCCACGGAGGTTCTGGAAGCCGCCGGCTTCGGTGTCCTCGTTCCCAAAGCCCAACTCTGCTGCGGACGCCCGCTCTACGACGTCGGGGAACTCGATCGCGCCAAAAGCCTGCTGCTACAGATCATGGACGAACTCTACGTTGCCATCGAGCAACGCACGCCCATCGTTGTTCTCGAGCCCAGTTGCGCCGCCGTCTTCCGCGACGAACTCGTCAACCTTTTCCCCAATGATCAGCGCGCCCGCGCGCTCTCCAAACAAGTTTTTCTGTTGAGCGAATTTCTCGAGCAATTCGCCAAAGGTTTTCCCATTCCGAATCTCGCTCGAAAGGCGCTCATCCACGGCCACTGTCACCACAAAGCTCTGATGAAGATGACCGCCGAAGAATCCGTACTCCGCCGCATGGGTATCGACTTCACCGCGCCCGCGCCCGGATGCTGCGGCATGGCCGGCGCGTTCGGCTTCGAAAAAGAAAAATACGAAATCTCACGCGCCATCGGCGAACTCGAACTTCTTCCCGCCGTTCGTCAGGCGCCCACTGACTGGCTCATCGTCGCCGACGGCTTCAGTTGCCGCGAGCAGATCGCGCAGGAGACCGACCGCCACGCGCTGCACCTCGCCGAAGTCCTCCAGATGGCTCTCCGCGAATCCACCGAAACTCCCGAAGGCCTTCCGCTCTTTGACGCCGCCCCGCGCCACTATCCAGAAGACGCATGGGTCGGTCCGCATGAAGCGGCGATCCAGAAATCAATGAAGCGCACCGGCCTGGGGATAGCGGGGATTGCAGCGGGAGCCGCACTGCTGTTCGCGATTGCCAGAAAGAGCGAGTAAGTACACCGCGCAGACGGCCCGTTATTTCTTCCCGGCAGGATCGAAGCCCCGGACACCGAAACTCATTGCACTTCCGCGGTGATGCCAGCCTGCTCCCGCCATCGTGCAACATTCACGACCCTCACCAGCAGCCAGAGCATCAGTGACGCTTCCGCAAGCACACCGACAATCTCAATGTAAGCGAGCAAATGGTTGGCGAGCGATGGCGCCAGAAGCATGAGCCACCCCACACCGGAAAGCGCCATCAGCACGCCCAGAAATCGCGGCAGGAAGGTCGATCTGAAAATGAGATAGCCGATCAAGGAGTTAAACATGCCGAAAAATACCAGGTAGATGTAAGCAGACTGAACGTTCAGCTTGATCGATGTCAGCGCCAAAGCCTGCAACTGGTCCGCGCTAAAAACGCTCAGATACGGACTGCCTTTCATAATGACAAATGGCGCGAGTTGAAAAAGGCTGCCACAAGCCTGAATCGCGCATCCCACCAGGCTGAAGAATGCCGCCATTAATGCGACGCTCCTGTTAACGGGCTTGAACAGTTCATAGAAGAGAGCCGTCACGGCAACGTACAGCCCGGTCCCGACCAGCCCAGTTGCGAACCCCAGGCGAAATAACCCCTCATGCGCCAGGAGATTCGTGGCAGTAGCGGCGGGGTCATTCGATACAACGATCCCTTTTACGAGAAACACCGCGGTCGTGACCGTCAGGAAATAAAGCAAATAGACGACACCGGTAATCCTGGCCCATGGACGAAGCGACGCTCCTGCCATACGTTCCATTGTCGGCCTTTCATCGTGCCGGGTTTACCAATTGGAATAATCGAATCGAATGTGCCGACACCTGTCGCGCTCTTGCAGACTACGACTCTCGTTTCCACTAACTAAGTAGACGAACCAGCGTCGGCAAATATTGTGCAGAACCCGAATTTCACCTTCCCGCCATGTGGAGGCGACGAAACGTCAAAATTGACGGCCAGTCCTGACCGAAGATGAAGATGAAAAAAGAAAAGAAGAGAAGAGGCCTCCGCTACTCACAACTCACCGGGCTTGACTCCGCACGATAGAATAACTATGGAGATTGCGGCCGCCTGTAAGAGTCCTTCCGATGATCGAGGCTAAGGCGAACGTAAGTCCAATCTTTCTAATATTTTACCTCTAAGTCTTTATTACTCAAAGACCTGGGAGGGCAATGTAGCCTAAGTCTTTGATTCCAAAAGACGAATGTAGGGGGACTCGATCATGCCGCCAAAAGCCGAGACGACAGGCTTGAGATCTGGACCTCGACAAGTTCAATTCACATCAAACTCACATAACACTCGCGGCAGCTGAAATCTGATTTTCATGGAAATCGAAAAGACCATGCTTCTGGCGCCCTTGGAGCCATCGCCATCGCCGCTGTCGGCTGCCGCTCCATCGCCAATGCAATCGTCCGACAAGTCACTCCAAGGCTCGGTCCTCGTCCTGATCCAGTTCGACGTGTCCGAAGAGATCCGTCTCGATCTGCTGCGAACCATCTTTGGCGCGCGTCGGCAGGAAGTAAGCTTCAAACATCCCAGTCCCGGATATGTCCGCTACCAGCGCCCGCCCGTTGTCGAACGGGTTGAGCCGCTCGTGCTCGAGAGCGGAGAGCGCCTCGATGCGCAGATTAAGTATTACGATTATGGCGTGCTCAGCGTTGTCTTCGAGCTGCCGTTTGCCGGCGACTGGGACACGCTCGTCCGTCTCGCTAGCCGCTGGGTGTGGGACACCGACTTCACCGCCTTCGCGAAGAAGATCGTCGAGCAGAAGCTCGACCGCGCCTATCCCGCGCTGGTGAAACCGTACGAAGCCAAGCCGCGTCAAAGCAAACGTGGTGAAGCCAAGTCGAGCGAATCGGCGTTCAACGATCCCGATCGCGACGAAGCCAAATCAGAAGCTGCAAATGCCGATGCCGAGAGTCCCTACGCCGAGTGGCTGACCGAGGACTACTTTATCTTCCACGTGCGCGAATGCGCCGGCAATCCGTCCGCCTCCGACCTGCTCGCCGCAGAGGGCGGACGCATCGCCCAGATCGTGCGCGGAGAAAACCAGCCGCTCTCCGACGGCGAGCGCCAGGAAATCCTCCAATCAAAGATTTCGTACTACCCGAACGACCTCGCTGTAATCGGATGGAACGGCGCCTTCATCTATGACAACGCGGCCGGCGCGGACACTGCCATCCAGCTCCTCGAATACGCGAACTCGCAGCTCCTCGAATTCCGCCACTACGACGAGCTTCTGACTGGTGAGCTGGCTAGCGTTTACGATTTCATGGATCACGGTTCCGGCATCTGGGCGCGCTGGCGCACGGCCAAGCGGGCCAGCCGATTGCACACCGTACTATTAGACGTGGACGAACTGACCGAGCGCGCCGACAACGCGATCAAGTTCCTCAGCGACATGTTCTCGGCCCGCCTCTACAAAGTAGCTGCGTCCAAGATCGGCGTGACGGATTACAAAGACCTGGTAAACCAGAAGGTGCAAACCGCCGAAGCACTCTACCGCTTCATGGTCGATCAATTCCACCAGAGCCGGGCGTTTGTGCTGGAGTTCCTGGTCGTCATCATTTTGATTATTGAGTTGTTCTGGTTGTTTAAGGGATCGCTGCGGATTTAGGAGCAGGTGTTACGTCCAGGTCCAAGTTCCTGGCTCGACTTAGGGAACTCCCTTGGACACACGCAAAAATGCCCGGGATTCTCACGAATGCCGGGCACCTGTTTCTTCGAGATTTTCGCGGCTAGTTAGACAGCCGTTACGTTCTCCGCTTGCCAGCCTTTCGGGCCTTTGGTCACGTCGAACTGGACGGTCTGGCCTTCTTGCAGGCTCTTGAAGCCGCCCGACTGAATCGCGGAGAAATGCACGAAAACGTCTTCGCCATTCTGACGGCTGATGAAACCATAGCCCTTGGCGTCGTTAAACCACTTCACTGTTCCTTGTTCTGCCATGTGTTGAAGTTCCTATTCTTTGGTTCTGATTGAAATGTGCTGAGAAGATTCGTTGCTTGTGGAAGTGGTGTGACGCTGGTTGGCGGTACCGACCTTCAACTCACTGTGAGTCAAACTTAGCACCTAGAGTGTAGCACAACTGGCCTCCGAATGTTAAGCAAATATTGGTTGGGCGATGCCGGCCGAAATCCGTTCCTGATTATCCCATTGTCGCCACACGACTTCTGCGTGAGACATCTGCCGCCACATTTAGACTATACATGCCCATGATTGCCTCGCTCACGCTGGAGCTGCGCATCGAAGCTGCACAATCGCTGAAAGACAAGCGTCAAGTTGTCCGCAGCCTCAAGGATCGGCTCCGCGCCTCGTTCAACATATCGGTCGCCGAGCTCGATCCATCGAATCTCTGGAATCAGGCGACCATCGGCGTGGTCGCGGTCTCGTACTCACGCGATTATCTCGATGGCCTCATGAAGAACGTAGAGCGCGCCGCCACAAGAATCGCTAATAACCACGGCGCGGAGATCACGGACGCGTTTGTGGAATTCCTTTAAGAACAGGTGTCAGGTCTCAGGTGGCAGGTCTCGGGTGACAGGTCTCAGTGTCAGGTCTCAGGTGTTAGTGTCAGGTTCTCAGGTCTCAGGTGTTAGTGTCAGGTTCTCAGGTCTCAGTGTCAGGTCTCAAGGCCTCAGATCTCAGACCTAAGCTGCCCTAAGCTCCAGGGACACTAGTTCATCTCGTATACCTTAGGCTTTCCCGAGACCTGAGAGCTGAGACCTGTATTCCTGCGACCTGACACCTGCTTTTCTGCTATGCTAATCGGTTTTCTCATCGAGGCCCGCATTGGAGCGCCGTGGAGTCAAATATCATCGGGAGCGGCTGAGCGAGGCTCTCCGCGAGGAATTAGAAACGATCCTCGAAGGTGAGCTGGGCGATCCGCGCATCGGGCTGGCCAGCGTTTCGGCCCTTCATCTAGCCGAGGACGGCCGGTCCGCGCATGTCATGGTCACGGTCGACGGCGACGACGCTGAAGCGGAGAGCACGCTCGAAGGTCTGAACGCCGCCAAAGCTTTTGTCCGGCGCGAACTGGCCGACCGTTTGCGCCTGCGCCGCTCACCCGAACTTTTTTTTCAGATCGACCGGTCGCAGAAGCTCGAGAGTCGCGTGGAAGAGCTGCTCGGCCGCGCGAAAAAGCGTAGCAAGAAAC